>DAOVKO010000231.1 GCA_030631725.1 Actinomycetes bacterium
ATACCGCATAAAAAAGCGAAAAATTCTATTGACCATTTGAAATAAATATTTAAGATACGCGTCATTAGTGAAAAACGTGATACGCATGACAAGACAATCGCAGAAGCAACTTCTAATCAGCATCCTGCTGTTGTTGGCCGGAGGTTGCTCACATCCGGTCAAAAAGCCGGCAATGCCCGTGGAGATTCCGGATTTGTTTTCCACCACGGGCACAGAGCCGCTGCCTGAGAAATGGTGGCGCGCATTCGAAGACGATGAGCTCGATGGCCTCATAGACAAGGCCCTGACAAATAACTTTACTTTGCAAACAGCTTGGGACCGCCTGGCTCAGGCGCAGGCCGTGGCAAAGAAAAGCGGAGCCGCCCTTTGGCCACAGGCGGATTTAAAAGCCGGCGCCAGCCGCACTCGTCTGGAAGAAGGTGACCGCAAGACCTACAGCACTCTCTATTCGGTAGGTCTGGCAGCCAGTTATGAAGTCGACCTGTGGTCTCGGCTCAGGTCCTCACAGAAGGCGGCTTGGCTCGAGGTCCAAGCGCAGGGTGCCGCTGTGAACACCGCAGCGGTCACCATGGCCGCTTCGATTGCCAACACCTGGTATCAATTGGCCGAAGCCAAGGCCCTTGCCCGAATCGCCCAGGAGCAGATAGAGGCCAATCAGCAGGTGCTTGATATCGTGACCATCCAATTTAGAAAAGGTATGGCCTCGGCGAGCGACGTGCTCAGACAACGCCAACTGGTCGCCTCGACCGAAGCCCAGTTGATTGTGGCTAAAGAGACAGTGGAATTGCTTCAGTACCAGCTCTCGGTTCTGATGGGAAACCAGCCTGAATTGGCGTGGCAACAAACGTCCATTGGCCTTCCGGATTTGCCGCCCATGCCTGTGCTCGGTGTCCCGGCCGATGTCCTGTGGCGCCGACCCGATGTGCATCAGGGCTATCGGCAGGTACAAGCCGCCGACCGACGTCTGGCAGCCGCTATCGCGGACCAGTATCCACGCATCAGTCTCGCAGCAAACGTAGAGACCTCGGCAGTGTCGGTGCAAGATATGTTCGACGACTGGTTGGCCAACTTAGCGGCCAATGCCATCCAGCCGCTCTTCGATGGGACCCTGCGAAAGGCAGAAGTGCAACGCCAGAAAGCCATCGTCTCGGAGCGAATCCACACGTGGAGCCAGACGATTCTGGACGCGCTTCAGGATGTCGAAGCCGCCCTGACACGGCAACACCAGCAAACGCAATTGCTTGAGAATCTTAAACATCAGCTTAGCCTTGCACGCCAAACCTTCCAGCGCAACCGAGAGAGCTATATCAAGGGACAGATTGATTATATTCGAGTGCTCGAGTCACTGCAGTCCCTGCAGGCACTGGAACGTAATGTGGTGACGTCCCAACGCACGCTCATCCAACGCCGGATTGACCTGTATCGATCCATTGCCGGCCCATGCGACCTGCGGCAGCCCGCACTCGCTCAAACCAGCGACATGACAGGGGCAGCCGCAAATTCGGGAAATGTTATCCAGGACAAATAGGTGCCGTTATGACAGCAACTAATAGTGTTAAACAGAACCTGCAAGAAAAGCCCCGCAGTATGCTGCGCAGGCTTATTGGAGGAAGCGTTAAAATTCTGTTGTCTGCGCTGATCGTCACCGGAGCGATCGCAGTCTATCGTTACCAGATCCGTACCAGCCCCCGTGCCGGTCGCAAGAAGCCGCCGACTCAGGCCAAGCTGGTGCAAGTAATCCCGGTTAAGAAAGACAACTGCACGACAGCGGTAACGGGTATGGGAACAGTAATGCCGGCCCAGCAAGTGACGTTGCGTCCGCAGGTGGCGGGGCAGATTGTCGATGTCTCTTCCGATGTCATCCCGGGCTGCCTTGTTCAAGCGGGACAAAAGCTCATTACGATCGACAATCGAGATTATGAAATCCTTGTCAGGCAGCGACAAAGCGATGTCGCCAAGGCCGTTAAGGATTTGAAAATTGAACAAGGCAACCAGGCCATTGCCAAGCAAGAGTACGAGCTGCTGGGTGAAGTGATAACCGAAGAAGACCGCGAGCTGGTGCTGCGTGAGCCCCAGCTGGCCTCCACCCAGGCGGCCCAGGAGTCGGCCCAGGCCACCCTGCAGAAGGCACAGCTTGACCTGGCTCGCTGTGACATTGCCGCGCCGTTCAACGCCATTGTCCAGGAAAAGCATGTCGATCTTGGGACCACGGTCTCGCTCAACTCGGACCTGGCGACCCTGATCGGGACCGACGAGGCCTGGATCGAGGTGAAGGTGTTCGTCCATCAGCTCAAATGGCTCGACATCCCACAAAAGAACGGTGACCCCGGCGCAAGCGTGACGATTCGCAATACCGGTGTATGGGACACCAACCAGTTTCGGACCGGGCGGGTGCTGAGTCTCGTTGGAGAATTAGAGACGCTGGGCCGGATGGCACAACTATTGGTGATCGTAGATGACCCATTCTGTCTGAGACCGGAGAATCGCGATCTGCCACAGATATTGATGGGCTCGTTTGTGTCTGCAGAGATTCAAGGGCGAAGGTTGACCTCCGTGTTTCCAGTCAAGCGTTCGCATCTTCGCGACAACGACACCGTTTGGATTATGAACGATGCCGGCCAACTCGAGATTCGGCGGGTACAAATTGCCTTCCGCGGGCCCGACCAGGTATTCGTGACCGAAGGCTTGGCTGAGAATGAACAACTTGTAGTTACCGACATTGCCGCACCGGTGCAGGGGATGCCTCTGAGAGTCGCTCGGACCGAAGAGCAAGCTACTCAGGATGACCTTCAGATCGCCCGTAAAAAGGGAGGACGCTGATGGCCCGCGAAACGCATCACCGTGACCGTCGAGAAAGCAGCGGGCCAATCGCCTGGATGACCCGCAATCGCATTACGCCCAACCTGCTGATGTTCATCTTGCTGATAGGCGGCTTTCTGATGGCGACCCGCATCAAACAGGAGGTTTTCCCGGAGTTCGATCTGAACCTGGTAACCATCAGGATGGTGTATCCGGGTTCGAGTCCGGAAGAAGTGGAGCAGGGTATTGTCCTGGCTATCGAAGAGGGCATTCGGGGCCTGGACGGGATTAAGGAAATCACGGCTACGGCGGCCGAAGG
>DAOVKO010000211.1 GCA_030631725.1 Actinomycetes bacterium
GGAGGTCGGAGGTTCGAATCCTCCCCCCGCTAGTCTCCTCAAGAGATAACTATAGCTTTCGCAGTGAGTTACAGAAACGGATGGAGCGGAATTTTTCGGGCGCTACGAACCTCCGACCACGCGCTATTAACCCAGAGCAAAAGGGCTCGTAACGGGGTGGTCGGAGGCTCGAAAATGACCCCCGCTATTTGTTTAAGAGATAACTCCATCAATTTCAGGGGCTTACAGAAACCGGCGGAGCTGGACATTTCGGGCGCTACGAACCTCCGACCACGCGCTATTAACCCAGAGCAAAAGGTGTCCCTCCCGAAAATTCCGTCTGGGTTATTATACAAAGACTTATGAGTCTTGAGCAAATCTCTATTTTGATCTATTATTTGCCTTCCCGAACGATAGTAAGGAGGGCAAATTGAGTATTTGTTGGATAATCAGGGCAATCTTCAAGGCAATATTTGCAGATCGATCAAGCTTAGTCGCTGAAAACCTGGCTCTTCGCCAACAATTGGCTGTAGTGCAAAGAAAGGTAAAACGCCCAAGGCTTCGAAACAGCGACCGCATCTTCTGGGCATGGCTATCCAGATTGTGGAAAGGCTGGCGATCGGTCCTACTGATTGTTCAGCCAGAGACTGTTGTTAAATGGCACCGCCAAGGCTTTAAGCTGTATTGGCGATTCAAATCCAGAAAAAGATCCGGACGACCAAGGATTAGCCGTGAGATTCGCAAACTCATCCGGCAAATGTCGCAAGATAATCCCACCTGGGGAGTTCCCAGGATCAAATCGGAGCTTGGTTTATTGGGATATGAAGTTGCCGAGTCAACGGTCGCTAAATATATGCACCGGCAGAACAAACCGCCGTCACAGACTTGGAAGACCTTTCTCCTGAATCACGCTGACCAAATCGTAGCAATCGACTTCTTCACAATGCCTAGCGTTAGTTATCGCATATTCTACGTATTCATTGTTCTGCGGCATAGTGATCGAAAGATCCTTCATTTCAACATCACACGAAACCCCAGTGCCATCTGGACAGCTCAACAGATAACAGAGGCGTTTCCCTTTGATTCATGCCCTCGGTTTGTACTTCGGGACCGTGATCGTATCTATGGGGAATACTTTCGGAAACGAGTCAAAGACATGGGAATCGACGAAGTGCTTATTGCTCCACGGTCGCCTTGGCAAAACCCGTATGTGGAGCGTGTGATTGGATCAATTCGAAGGGAATGCCTAGATCACTTCATCATATTGGGCGAAACTCACCTTTGCAGAATCCTCAGAGAATACGTCGGGTATTATAACAAGGTACGCCCCCATCTATCATTGAATCGCAATTCTCCTTTGCCTCGAAAGGTTGAGCCACCAGAGAAAGGCGAGGTAATCGCAATGCCTTATCTTAATGGTCTACACCACAAGTATGCTCGGGCTGCTTGAAGACAACAGACAGAGCTAGCTATGGAATAGTCTTTGGGAATACTTTGCGCCGATGCAGAAAATGCCACACTTCACGTAAAACAATTGCCCCCGTCGTGGCCGTTTGTCATATTTGTAAATCTTGGAAATAGCCTAATTCCCGTCTTCTAACGCACGGATGGAATTTTCGAGACCCACACCAAAACCAAGCAAATTCTTGGAAAGACATGACGAATTCCGCTCATGCACCCATTTTAAGGCCGATTTGCAGCAAAAACTCCCGCTGGCGATGGTGGTTTGGGCAAAAAGTGTGGCTTGTTTTTCAGCGTTCGCGGCCGGCAAAGCCGAGGTATTCGTCGAGCCAGTCGTCGGTGCGGAGGACGGCTTTTCGCTGGCGAAGGGCTAGTCGCTCGGCGCGGCGTTGGGCGAGATCAAAAACGCGGCGTGTCAGAGCGGAACTGATCTGGCGGTCGGGGTGTGCGCGGCGGGCCAGGGCTGCCGAAAGATGTGTGGCGTGACGACGGGGTAATTCATCTTCGAGGCTGAGGATAGCCTGGGCGCTTCCGGGATCTCCCTGGCGAGCGGAGCGGCCGAAGAGCTGACGGTCGATTCGGCCGGCTTCGTGGCGTTCGGTGGCCAAGACGTGCAGACCGCCCAGTTCAGGGACTCCGCGGCCGAGCTTTATATCTGTGCCGCGACCAGCCATGTTCGTGGCTACGGTGATCTTGTCGGCCTTGCCGGCGCCGGCTACTATCTGGGCCTCTTCGGCGTGGCGGACGGCGTTGAGCACCTGGTGGTCCAAACCTTCGACCCTGAGCAATTGGCTGAGATTTTCACTGGCCCGGACGCTGCGCGTGCCGACGAGGACGGGACGATGGGTTTGATGGATACGTGTGATTTGGGCAACGATGGCCGACCATTTGACTGACTCGGTGACGAAAACCGCATCGGGCAGATACTTGCGGATGCACGGACGGTTGGTCGGAATGACCACTACGGGCAAATGATATATCTGCCAGAACTCGCGCCAGGCCTCGGCGGCGGTGCCGGTCATGCCGCTCAGGCGTCGATACATACGAAAGAACCGCTGAAAACTCAGGCGGGCGTAGGTGTCTTTGGGAGGTTTGACCTTCAGGGTTTCCTTGGCCTCGATGGCTTGGTGAAGGCCGTCGCGCCAGGTGCGGTCGGGCATGAGTCGACCGGTGAATTCATCAACGATAACCACTTTGCCGTCGTCAACGACGTATTGCTTATCCAACAGATAGAATGCCTGGGCAGTCAGGGACTGGACGATGAGTTCCTCGCGTCGGCGAACGCCCTTCCACAATCCGCCCAACGGCCCGGTCAGCTCGGCCAGGCGCTGCTTGCCGGCGGCGGTCAATTCAATCTCGCGGTAGCGGTGGTTAGCGCGGTAGTCGCGTTCGGACTGCAATTCTTTGGCCAGCTCGGCGGCCTGTTGAAAAGTCTGCACCTGTTCGGGGTTGGGAGCGTCTCCCGAGATGATAAGGGGAGTGACGGCCTCGTCGATCAGCACCGAGTCGGCCTCGTCGACGATGGCATAGTGCAGGCCTCTCTGAACCAGCCGGTCGGTGCCGCGGCCGGCGCCGTCAGCGATTTTGGCCAGTAGAGCCGACGAGAGGCCGCGAAGGCGCCCCAAGGCCAGCCGGTCGCGCAGGAAATCAGCGGTAACCTCCTTGTTTGTGCAATAGGTAATGTCGGCTTGGTAGGCAAGGCGACGATCCGCGGGGGTCATCTTCTGCTGGATGTGGGCGACGCTCAGGCCGCAAAAGCGGTAGATGCGGCCCATCCACTCGGCGTCGCGCTGGGCAAGATAATCGTTGACGGTGATGATATGGCAGCCGCGGCCCCGCCAGCCGGCAATCGTGGCGGGCATGGTGGCAGCGAGAGTCTTGCCTTCGCCGGTGGCCATTTCAGCAACACAGCCAGCTTCAAGAGCCAAGGTACCGGCAACCTGGACCTGATATGGCCTTTCGCCCAACTGCCGCCAGGCAACTTCGCGCAGCAGAGCGAAGGCCTGCTCGAGGTCCGATGGGCTCTGGCGTCCGCAGCGGAACAGGTCGCGAAATTCACCGGCCTTCTGTTGCAATTGAGCATCGTTTATTCCGGCAAATTCTTTCTCCATATCTACGATGCGCTGGGCCCGGCGGAGGAAACGCCGACGGCGGGGCACGAATCGAGTGCTGATTCCCGCGGCCCGGTTCCAGGCGGCATCGAGACCCTTGGGCAGTTGCTCACCGGCTCCGCGTTGAGCGAGCATACGCCAAGTTGTGCTGGGCGGGGCAATCACGATCAGATATTGAACCTCCGCTGAAGAAGCTGGAGCAGAGATCGCCACCATTGAACCATCAAAGGCTTGGCAGGTGCTTGGAAACGAACGATGACC
>DAOVKO010000246.1 GCA_030631725.1 Actinomycetes bacterium
CGAAAAACAAATAGCGAAACTTCGCCGGGCTCTCGAGCACCACAACTATCTCTACTTTGTAAAAAATGCTCCGGAAATCAGCGACCAGGAATATGATCGGCTGATGAAGGAGCTGATTGATCTGGAAAAGGCACATCCGGCTTTTGCCGATCCCAACTCGCCGAGCCAACGAGTGGGAGGTGAGCCACTCTCGGCCTTTCGCAGCGTAAGCCACGCGGTGCCCATGCTGTCCATAGACAATACATACTCCGCCGAAGAGTTGCGGGAGTTCGATGGGCGGATGCGCAGGGGTTTGGAAGAAGCATCTTTTAGTTATGTGGTTGAGCCCAAGTTTGATGGAGTGGCTGTGTCGCTGCGCTATGAGGCTGGACGATTCGTCCGCGGAGCTACCCGCGGCGACGGGACTCGGGGCGATGATATAACAGCGAACCTGCGTACCGTTCGGGCTATCCCCTTGGAATTACGATGCCCAACCAAGGCAATCCCGGAGGTTCTGGAGGCTCGGGGGGAGGTGCTGCTGGATCGCTCGGAGTTTGCCAGGCTCAACAAGCAACGAGCCAAGGCTGGGGAGCCGCTTTTTGCCAATCCGCGCAACGCCACCGCCGGCTCGCTGAAACTGCTGGACTCCAAACAAACAGCCAAACGCCGACTGCGGTTTTTTGGCTATGGGCTGGGCGAGGTGGTTATGGATCATCCCCCGAGTTCACAGGGACAAGCTTTGAAGACCCTGAGCGAGTTGGGTTTTCCGGTTAATGAACACATCAGCAAAGCCGGGGATATCGAACAGGTCATCAAGCTGTGCGCCAAATGGCAGCAACGGCGGGAAAAGCTCAACTATGAGATTGACGGGCTGGTGGTCAAGGTGGATTCGTTCACATCGCAGGAGCGGTTGGGCTCGACGAGCAAGGCCCCGCGCTGGTGCATCAGCTATAAGTTCCCGGCCGAGCAGGCAGCTACGAAGCTCTTGAAGATCGAGGTCCAGGTGGGCAAGAGCGGCATCCTCACCCCGGTGGCCCATCTGGAGCCGGTGCAGTTGGCCGGGACCACCGTGAGCCGAGCGAGTCTGCATAACTTTGACGAGGTGGCCCGCAAGGACGTACGCCTGGGCGATACGGTGATTGTGGAAAAGGCCGGCGAGATTATCCCCCAGGTCGTGCGAGTAGTCAAAGAAAAGCGACCGGCCGGAGCCAAACGGTTCGGCCCGCCCAAACGCTGCCCCTCCTGCAAGTCCGAGCAGGTCGAGCAGGACGAAGGCGGGGTTTATATTCGCTGTGTGAACCCAGCCTGTCCGATGCAACTGTGCGAGCGGCTGCGATACTTTGCCGGGCGGAATCAGATGGATATTGAAGGGCTCGGACCAGCGATTATCGATCAGTTGGTGGACCGCGGGCTGGTCAGGGAGTTTGCCGATTTGTATAAGCTTTCCGCCGAGCAACTGGCGGGCTTGGAACGGATGGCGGAAAAATCTGCAGACAATCTGGTAAAGGCCATCGAAGAGAGTAAGAGCCGCTCGCTGGGGCGGGTGCTGGCGGGTTTGGGGATTCGCCACGTGGGCACCCACGCTGCCGAGGTGCTGGCGGAAGCTTTTGGCTCAGTGGATAGACTCAGCCGGGCGGGCGTGGAAGAGTTGGAAGAAATCCACGAGGTCGGGCCCATCATGGCCAAATCTATTCACGCCTTCTTCCATTCAGCAAGCGGAGCTAGGATGCTTGCCCATTTGCGCAAGGAAGGTTTGCAGATGAAACCCGCCGCTGGCAGTTCAGCCAAAGCTAAAGGGCCATTGGCGGGCAAGACGGTCGTGGTTAGCGGAACGCTGGAGAAGTTTTCCCGGCAGCAGATCCAAGCCTACATCAGAAGCAAGGGCGGCAGAGCTGCCAGCTCGGTTTCCAAGAGCACCGACCTTGTGGTCGTGGGGGCCAATCCCGGCTCCAAGGCCCAGAGGGCGCGTAAACTGGGCGTGCAAATTGTAAGCGAGAGCGAGTTTCTCAAGATCACCGCCGGCTAAGATTACGGGGTTCTGGTTGCCGTCCGAAAAACAGGGGCTCAGCAAGAGCCGGGGGCAGACGACTTTCGGCAATCTTCTATGGATATACACGTTGAATGCGGCCCTGGCCGTGAAGATCGAAGGCCCTGGTGTTCCCGGGCCTTCTGGCCAAGTTGATAACTAGAAACAGTCCATATTGCCAGGTCGGTAACTGGCGGCTTCGATTGTAAAAGCGTACCCCTGAATTTGCGAAAGAATTTGGAATTCTTTCAGAATAGCGGGAATCGGGGGAGTGAAACAGCCGATAATCGGTATAAAGAGGATTACAGCATGTCCAAGGTAACAGAAGTGAGAAAACATATAAATCGTCTTCTGGAACAGATTGAGCTTTCTACCAATCAAAAGCCAGGGTCTGATGCTCGACATGCTTCTTTTCGCTACACATGGCCAGCACATGCTAGGGTCAAACTCGTTGGTCCTGATAATTCTTCCGAGCCACTGTTCGTTACCTTGAGCCACATTAGCCGAGACGGTTTGGACTTCCGCTCATCGCGGAGGCTTGAGCTCGATCAGAAGGTGTTGGTAACCGTGGAAACCGATGAAGGTGAATTACAGATA
>DAOVKO010000214.1 GCA_030631725.1 Actinomycetes bacterium
CTTTGCGGGCCGGCGACCGGGTGCTGGTGCTCAAACCGATGTACTTCCTGAGCCGTTATAAGGGCCTGGAGTGGCTCGGACCGAAACGCTGGGACGTGGCGGTGTTCCTGTTCCCTGGCAACGGGCAAGAGAACTATATCAAACGGATAACGGGACTGCCCGGAGAATCAATCGAGGTAATCGACGGAGACATCTACATTAACGGGAAAATCGAGCGCAAGCCTCCCAGCGTCCAGGAGGAGCTGTGGATTCCGGTCTATGAGAACAACTACCAACGGCAGAACGAAGGTCCGAATGGGCCCGCCTGGCAAGAAGTCAGCGGAAGAATTGAGAGGCCGCACATGGGCCGGGTCCTGAAAGTAAAGGCCAACCGGAGCACAGAAACCTTGGTGTACAAACGTGTGATTGACAATGGACTAGCCTATAACGCTCTCGGGTCGGAGGGGACAATTGTTACCGTGAGTGATCTGCGGCTGAGCTTCGACGTGATCGGGCGAGAGTTCAGTCAGGGCAGCGAAATAACAGCGGTGCTGAGCAAGGGAAACCGCCAGTTCCGACTGCGGCTAAGCCCCAGCGGGCAAGAGCCAGTGATAGAACTGCAGAGCCGACATGCCAGACAGGCAGGTGCAGGGCAAACATACTGGAAGAACGAGCGAGATGAGCAGGGCTCTGAGCTGCGTCGCAAACTGGCGGCAATTGGCTTGGGAAGGGCGGTGCAACTGCGATTGCAGAATGCGGATTACCAGGTGAGTATATGGGTGGACGGGGAGGAAGTTCTGGCAACCACGGACAGCAGCTACGGGCCCGGGCCGGTAGGGCAAGTTCGTGAATCGGCCCAGAGCAGGGCGGCCAGGCCCTACGTAGCCATCGGAGCCAAAGACTGCGAGGTGGACCTGCTGCACATAAAGCTGGACCGGGATGTGTATTACACATCATCCGGGTACATCCGTGTTCCGATGGGGGACCGCAGGCGAGATGCAGTAGCGGCTAAACTTGACGGCGAGCGGGGGCGGGCTTGCGGTGAGCCCTTCCAAATACCGCCGAGAAAAAATCATCCGGCCCCGGCATACTTTATGATGGGAGATAACAGCTCGAGCTCTCTGGACTCGCGGCTGTGGTGGGGAAAGCACACTGGTCTGGGAGACGATTACATTCGCGGGACAGTTCCGCGAAGCCATATGGTCGGGCAAGCATTTTCCGGATATTGGATACCAGTGCTGAGCAAACAACCGGAGCTAATACCCCGGGTCTCCAAGGTACACCTTATCCGCTAGGTGAGTGCGGAACAGTGCGGCCGGCTGAACTCAGGACAGTTGAGGATTTACGAACGGGCATAAGTTCATTTGCCGAGTAAAATACGGATAATTGGCCAGTAAAGCAGGTGTTTTTCAACAACTTATCCACAAGGCGGCTGGAAGCCGGGTTTTGGCGGTCCGAGGAAAGCTTGAATGAGCAGAGCCAGGAAAAGTGCCTCAGGTTGAATAATGGGGCAGGGGCACGGAGGTTGCGGAAGGGAAATGCTTATTATTGCGATAGTTATGCGTATGGATTGATCGTAAGCGTCAAAAATGGCTCGGGGTGAGGCTGGGTTTAGACGTCGGCTCGCCCAGCAAGAGGAAGACAAAGCAGAGCAACCGGAAATTGTCTGACAGTTTATCCACAATCAGGTAGGAACTCTAGAGTCCCCAGATGGAATGAGCAAACATGAACCTATTGGAAACCAGAGGTTTAGTGAAAAAATACTCCGGGCGAGTGGTGGTGGACCACGTTTCGCTGCGAGTGGGACCGGCGGAGATAGTCGGTCTGCTGGGGCGAAACGGAGCGGGTAAAACCACGACCTTCCGAATGACCATCGGCATGGTCAAGCCCGACGCGGGCACGGTGATGTTCGATGGGATGGATGTTACCCATATGCCTATGTACAAGCGGGCCCGGCGAGGTATTGGGTATTTGGCTCAGGAGCCGAGTGTCTTTCAACGGCTGACGGTGGAAGATAACCTGCTGGCAGTGCTGGAATCGATGACCATGTCGCGGCGACAGCGACTGAACCGAGCAGAAGAGCTGATGGACGAGTTCGGACTGACCTATCTGCGAAAGCAATTGGCCCGGACGCTGTCGGGAGGGGAACGTCGAAAACTGGAGATTGCCCGGAGCCTGATAACCAATCCGACGCTGGTGCTGCTGGATGAGCCGTTCAGCGGAGTGGACCCCATAGCGGTAGAGAGCCTGCATCATGAGATCGGGTCGCTGCGCGATTCGGGGATATCGGTGTTGCTGACAGATCACAACGTGCGGGAAACGCTGTCGGTGACGGACCGGTCATACATTATCTTCGACGGGCGGGTGCTGCGCGACGGGACACCGCGGGAACTGGTCAACGATCCGCTGGTGCGCAAGACGTATCTGGGCAGCAGGTACAGCGCGGCAGATTTCGAAGACTAACCAGCCTTTCTTCAATCAACGCATATTCGTGATGAGAAAAAAATATCGCCCGAGCAGGCGATACGCCAAGTGAATACACCTCTTATGCCGATTCCACTTAATTCGTGCGCTCGACTAGACTGAATCTGATGATCAATATCGGTGTTGGTGTTCTGCCTGGCCTGACATGATGTTTCTATGAAAATGAGCGGTTGACTCGCGCGGGCGCATTAATTAATCCGAAGCGGTATTACCCACCGGGTGGGCTTCCAAGATCATCAAAATATTCTCAAGAAAATGCTTGACAATCCTTGGCTATTTGGCAAAATAGAAAATAAAGAACACGAAAGGACTAATCATGGATACCAAGACCAAGTCCCGGTATGAGGCCAAGGCGAAGATCATAAAAGCCATGTCGCATCCCACGCGGCTCTTCATCGTAGACAAGCTCTCCAGGAGCGAGCAATGTGTGTGCGAACTCACAGAGATGGTCGGCGACGATATGTCCACTGTCTCCAAGCACCTGTCGGTTCTCAAGAATGCCGGGATTGTCTCGGACGAGAAGCGTGGTACGCAGATCTTCTACTCGCTGCGGGTGCCCTGCGTGCTGAAATTCTTTTCCTGCGTGGAGTCGGTGCTTAAGACGAACGCAAAGGAACAAGCGAGCCTGGTGAGATGAGTCGAGGCTCTATTTTTTTGGGGCCATCATTGGCCGTTTTGCCAAATAGTGACAAAGAGGCATACGAATGAAGTGGAAAGATGAATGGGCAAAGTTGGTGCTGATTGTCGCGGCTTTCCTGGTGTGCTTTTACTTGCCGGTTGAGTGGCTGCAAGGATCGCAGCGGCTGAGGAGGGCCGTTTGGGAGGCCCTTCACCTCGTCCAGTGGTACGCGCGCGAACACGTACTGCTTTGCCTGGTGCCGGCGTTTTTTATCGCCGGGGCCATTGCGGTCTTCGTCAGCCAAGCGTCGGTGATGAAATACCTGGGGGCCAAGGCCAACAAGGTTCTCGCTTACGGCGTGGCCTCGGTTTCCGGAACAATCCTAGCAGTCTGCTCCTGTACGGTACTGCCGCTTTTTGCGGGCATCTACCGTATGGGCGCAGGACTGGGACCAGCCACAGCATTTTTGTATTCCGGCCCGGCTATCAACGTGCTGGCTATCATCCTGACGGCACGGGTACTGGGTCTTGAACTGGGCGTTGCTCGGGCAGTCGGAGCAATCCTGTTCAGCATTGTAATCGGGCTGGCAATGCACTTGATCTTCCGCAAGGAGGAGTTAGCCAAGGCGAACGGCCAGGCTGAGCTAGCAGAGC
>DAOVKO010000063.1 GCA_030631725.1 Actinomycetes bacterium
GGGTGCCCCGCCGTTGTTCTTCCTTGCATCCATCCGATTTGTCTCACAACGCGGCTCACGTCAGGTCTTGTTAGAGTGCCTTAGAGCATTATATGGCTGAAGTAAACTTTACTGATTTAATTGGCAGCAGCCGCCCACGGCGGCGGTTGACAAAGATCGGCACATTCATTCTGATCGGCTTTATACTGCTGATCTGGAGCCTGCTTACTTCCGCGGAAACCGAGCAGGGCCAATTGATTCGCATGCTGCTGAGCTTGGCCATTCTCGTCGGTCTGGGGATATCGGTAATCAGTAGTGTTACGCGGCGAAAATGTTTGGCCAAATGTTCCCAGCAGGCGTCGGACCTTTGCCTGCAGGAGAAATGGTCGCAGGCCATAGAGCCGCTACGTCGGTTGCTTGGCAAGCCGGTGCCCCTGGCTCAGATCCGCTACCAAGGGTTACTGGAGTTGGCGGGAGTGGCCGAACACACCGGACAACTGAAAGGGGCCACAGAAATATACGAAGCCATCGCCCGGGAACAGCCGCATGGCCTATTGGGCAGCCTGGCCTTGGTTGGAAAGGCAATTGTTCTATTGAAATTGGACCAACTAGCCGATGCAGATAGTATCATCCGTCGGCTGGAGGTAAGTGTGGAAAGCCGGAGTCTGAAATCGCTGGTACTGCTGGGGCGGTTGTACCAGCAGATCAAGACCGGTCACTACTCCGATGCCCTGACAGAGAGCTCAAACAAATGCGAGCTGGCTCGGATAGGAATGAGTAGCAAAGCGGCGTATGTTTATGCCCTGCTGGGTCTGGCGTACAGACATCAGGAGATGTCTGCATCCAGCGATGAATCGACCGGCAATAGTCCAGAGGCCGATGGCGACAATGCAGAAGTACTCTGGCAGCAAGCGACCATACTACTTGGGCCAGACATACTAGTGGAAAAGTTTCCGGAATTAAGCGAGCTGGAGGAGAGCTATCCGAGTGCTCCGCCACTGCCGGGAACCACTGAGGGCTAGGCGCCAGAACACACGGTACAACGATTAGCAAATTTCAAGAAATGGATGAAAACAATAGAGGAACAATAAAGGCAAATGTCGAATAGAAGAACAATAACCTTTATATAAGAGATGAAAATGAAAACCTATTTTATTTTTATTTGCATAATGATAACTATAGGTGTATGTATTTATTTTGCCGCCAATTTTTTTTCCAAGACCGATACAATTGAACTTTCTGATATAATCAATTATCCAGAATCTTATGTTGAACAGATTTTTACTAATCGCGTAATAATGATAGACTGGAATTGCTTTGCAAATAAAAAAGATGGTCAATCTTTCACCTTAGAAATGTCTTATGATTTAGAAAACCAGGTAAAAACTCTTTTCAAAATATACAAGAAAAATAAAGAGGTTAAAATTACATATTGGTTATATAATTGGGATATATTTGTTCAACTTGAAGAATGTCGTCAAGATACCCAGAAGATTCTACCAAAAATTGCATTTGAACTAGATTCAGAAACTATTTTTGTTGAAGATATAAATTCTATTGGTATTCTCCTTCATATAGAGGTTCCGCAATATCATTAAGCTGTTTCTTTTTTCAGAGGCTGGGAGTTTTTTTAGTCAATTCTTTTGATATTCTCTTAATCAAAAATTAGGTGTTGTACGATATTAGTAATAAAGGAGATATAACAGGGGGTATTACTGAGGGCTAGGCAGCATAAAAGGTTCCATGATCAGCAACCAACAGGCCGAACAACTCATACGTCGAGCATACAACAGCATCCGACTGACGCGTGCCGTGCGCGGCGGACTGCTATGCGCTTTGTTTTACGGCCTAGTCAGGGCCTTATACATCAACGACGGTGCCACGGGAAAGGGCCTGCTCGTAGCCGTGTGTGTCATCTGGATAGGCCTGAGCATCCAAGCCAGACAAAAAGCCAGCCTGACCACCAGGGCCAGCCAATTAATCGCGGCGGGACAACTGTCCCAGGCCCGGGAGACACTCTCAGGGGTCTGCCGAGGTTTATGCATACATAAACCTGTGCTCCTGATGGCCTGTCACAACCTGGCCGTAATCCTTCAGAAACAAAGACAATGGCCAGCGGCGTGGCAATTCTGCGAACTGGTGCGGAACTGGGCTCGTAAAAACAACAATAGAATACGCATTCTGTCGGAGGCGGTGCGGGCTGAGTGCAGCCTGACCATGAATAACCTGGCTGGGGCCTACGAATCGTTATCAGCGCTCAGCAGGACGGCCTTGAACATTAGCGAGCGGTTGGGCGTACTGCAGGCGGAGATAACCTACGGCATCCGGGTCGGACGGAGCGATACGGTAATGGCCGATCTGCCTAATAAGGTGGCCCTGGCGGGATTGCTGCCGACAGAGCAGGCGGGACTGGCCCACGCGTCTTTGGCACTGGCGGCTCATTTTGCGGGGCAATCAGCCAGGCGAGATTGGCTGTGGCGAAAGGCCAGTCTATATTGCCCTGCAAGAGAATTGTTAGCCAGGCAGCCGGCCTTTGGGCCGGTGGCACAGGCGGTAAGCACTGCTGAAACACCGGCTTGCAAGAACGTTAGTGGACAGGTATAATTCCGAGCCGATGGGCTGGATAACAAAAACAAGCAAAACTGCCGGCCCCGTTTGGCTGGAAAAAAGCGGAGAGGTCTTATGAAATTCTTCAAGCCCGTTATAGGTATGCTGGTATTGATCAGTCTGGGACCGAAGGTAAGTCCATGTATCGGCCAGCAGTTGCAGACAGACGGTCCAGAACCGGTACTGTCGGCCATGCTCACTGATTTGGCCCAGTGCGACGCTCGCAACCAAGATCCTAACCTTCGAGCCATAAGCACCATGCTGGAGGCTGCCAGGCGGCTGGATGAATCCAACCCCGATGCCACTATCCTGCTGGCGGAGAGTTTAGAAGCCCTGGGCGACGCTTCGGGGGCTGCCGAAGTACTGGGCGATTACATAACTCTGGCACCAGAAGATGAGGTCGCCATGGCCAAAACAGTATTTCTTAATCTAGAGAATGCGCAAACGAGCGAACAGCGCCGAGGGTACCTTTCGAGTCTGGCAGTACAGGCCGGGGTTCCGGACGGCGTCAAAGGGGTGATTCTCCAAGAGTTGGCCAGATTGAGCTTTGAGGCAGCCAATGAAGAGGCTGGCTGGGAATTGGTCCGCCAGGCTGCCGCCGCGGATGCCTACAACCTGGCCGCCCGGCAGAAAATGCTTGAGTTTCCGACAATCAGGGGCTCGGTCGTTCAACGACTATGGCTGCTGACTCAGATGGTGCGGATCAACCCCCTGCGGGTGCAAGTAGTATGGGACTTCGCCAATACTCTGGATGAGCTGGGGTTACACTCAGAAGCTCAAAAGTGGTACACATACGCCTTACGGGTACACTTGGCCGGTGCCAGCGGATCGGAGATCACGGCTGATGTATTACTGGATTTGGCGTCGAGTTACGTACTCAGCCAGGACTATGATATGGCATTACGAGTGCTGGATCGACTAGTCAAGGAACATCCCGAGCGGGTAGACGTACGAATCTGGCTGTCCCGGGCAGAAGCTGGGAGGGGACAAAAGGCACAGTCTGAAAATCAATTGGCCGCGGCTGAAGAGCTGTTGTTGCAGAAGGTCCAACGGGACCCGTCGGATTTGACGGCGGTGAGTCAGGTAGCCTGGTTTTATCTGCAAGACAAGCCGGACAAAGATAAAGCTATGGAGTGGTCTAATAAGGCGATTGGGCTAGACGCTGAGAACGGCCAGGCACAGCTTTGCAAGGGTTTGGCTCTGCTGGCCAATGGACAAATAGAGGCGGCTCGAGCCCAGCTTGAACCGCTGGTTGAACATGAAGCCTGGGCCCGTCTGGGCATAATCCGGGCGATGTTGGCGGAGGAACATACCGAAGAAGAAGTCTTGCAGACCATACAAGGGGCCTTTAACCAGCACCCCGGCGGCTGGGTGGGTCTGGCCCTGCGCGAACTGGCCCGAACGCAAAACGTCAACATCGACATAGATGGATATCTTGAGTCATATCGGCAAGCAATAGACACTAAACTAGCCAACGCAGCCGAGCTGCGGGACTTCTACCGCAATCCGGAGGATTACCTGTTTCTAAAAATCCTGTCGAGTAAACCAGACTATGACTACCGTGAGCCGGTGATGCTGCACATTTCGCTGAGCAACGTGGGCTCGATGACCATAACCATGGGGCCGGGCATGATGCTTAACCCGCGGGTGGTTATGTCTGTCCGACTCAGCGGTGGCTTACAAAAGGAACTGAAATACTGCGACTTCGTCTCGCTGTACAAGAAACGGCGTATTAATCCAGGTCAAGGCCTAAGCACCACCGTGCGGCTGGATCGCGGTGAGTTGCGGAGGCTCTTGCGTCGCTGCCCGCAGGAAACAGTAACCATCAGGATATCGTGTATTCTGGATCCTCAGGTTGTGGGCCAAGACGAGTACCTTCCTTCACTGGGAGGCCAAGCCAGCAAAGAGGCGGTGCTGGTGCGTTACGGGTTTAGACCCAGCCCGAAAGCGATGGAACGATTATACCAGGTACTGAGAGAAGGTCCGGTACGCAGTAAAATCCACACCACAGTGCTGCTGGGCGATCTACTGGCCAATAGTCAGAATCCACAGGCAATTGCGGAGGCCAAAAAGCCCCGGTCGGTCAATGAGGAACAAATAACCGCGGCCTTGGTTGAAACAGCCCAGGATGCCGATTGGCGGGTCAGAGCCTGGTTGGGAGAGGCCCTGCAGTTTGCCAGACTCGATGAGCAACTCAGTAAGGCACTGGCAGACCAAATCCGCGATCCGCATTGGTTCGTACGATTAATGGCTGTCAGAGCAGCGGGAAACCGGGGCCAAAACTGGCGTGAAATACTCCGACGCGTAGCCGAAACGGACAGCGATCCGCTGGTTCGCCAGATGGCCAGCATCTATGTCAGCGGCGGTGCGGCTGCTGAAGACAAATAAGGATTTGGAGCAAACGACTTTGTCGATGAGGCCGATATACACAACCTGTGACGGCTCCAAGTCTTACGTCCGATAACTAAAGCCCCTGAGAAATCTATGCCTCCAACAGAACCCAACCAAGAAACTAGTGCTCCGCTGCCGGAGCCCAAGCGGCAGGGGATAGTCGCGTCGCGCTGGATATTCATCCGGGCAGTGCATCTGGGGATCTTTTTCTTCAGCCTGTTCGGGGCTTTCTTGTTGCGGTTCGATTTTTCCTGGAAGCCTGATCCGGATATGGGCAGACCAGACTGGTGGGGGCAGCATTTCTTCCCGGTGTTCTGGTTTATCGTGGCGATGAAGTTTTTCGTTTTCCGCCACTATGGTTTGTACCGCGGATGGTGGCGGTACGTAGGGATGCGCGATCTGGTCGCGGCCCTTAAGGCTACCTGGGTGAGCACGGCCCTGTTTCTGGGCTTCGTGTACCTGATGCGAACATTAGGGGTGTACATGTTCGACAAGCCGCTGCTGCAGAACTGGCCGAGATCCATATTTCTGCTGGATTTGATGCTGACTATCGGGATGGTTTGCGGGGTACGCATTCTGGTGCGATTCTATTACGAGGAATGGCGGCCAATTGCTAAAGAAGGGCTCAAACGGCTGCTGATCGTCGGGGCGGGCAGCGCCGGCGAAACCGTGCTGCGCCAGATCCGCCGAACACCGGTGGAACAATACGATGTGGTCGGCTTCGTCGATGACGACCCGACGAAAAGGCATCTACTCATCCATGGCGTACCAGTGCTGGGAGCGCTGTCGCGTCTGGCGACAATCTGCGAGCGATATATGGTTGAAGAGCTGCTGATCGCTATACCCGGGGCAGACCGGAGGCAAATGCGGCGTATTATAGAACAATGCCAGGCGACGAAACTGCGATTCCGCACGATTCCAGCGATGAGCGATCTGATTGACGGCAAAGTCACCATCTCGCAGATCCGCGACGTGGACATCGACGACCTGCTGGGCCGAGAACCGGTGTCGCTGGATACCGAGGCTATCGGCAAATTTCTCACCGGGCGTGTTGTACTGGTTACCGGGGCCGGAGGGAGCATCGGTTCGGAAATCTGCCGCCAGGTCCTACGTTTCTTGCCGTCGCGTATCGTAGCTATGGAACAGGCCGAAAACCCTCTCTTTTATGTGGAGTCGGAGATCAAGGAGCTTTTCCCCGATGCTCCCTGGTTTAGTTACATCTGCGACGTGTGCGATGCCGATCGGGTGGGTGATATTTTCCAACGTGAGAAGCCAGACGTGGTCTTCCACGCAGCGGCTCATAAGCATGTGCCCCTGATGGAGAACAATCCGGGCGAAGCAATCAAGAATAATGTGTTCGGCACACGTATTATTGCCGAAGCAGCCGTGAAATCCGGATGCCAAGCCTTTGTTATGATCTCCACAGACAAGGCGGTTAATCCCACCAGCGTGATGGGGGCAAGTAAACGGGTCGCGGAGATGGTTATTCAGGAGTTGGGGACACGGTCGGCTACGAAGTTCGAGACGGTGCGTTTCGGTAACGTGCTGGGCTCAAACGGGTCGGTGGTTCCGGTTTTCCGGGAACAGATCCGCAAAGGTGGTCCAGTGACCGTTACCGACGAACGGATGACACGCTACTTTATGACTATCCCCGAAGCGTCGCAGCTGGTTCTGCAGGCGGCAGCCATGGGCCAAGGGGCGGAGATATTTGTGCTGGATATGGGCGAGCCGGTCAAAATCGTTGATCTGGCCACAGAACTTATCAAGTTGTCAGGGCTACGGCCCAGAGTGGACATCGATATTACTTTCACCGGTATCCGTCCGGGCGAAAAGCTCTTTGAAGAATTGTCGACCAAGGGCGAAGATATGGTTGCCACTGAGCACGAGAAGATTTTCGTTTGGCAACACCGTCCCTGGGATCCCGAGGAATTAAGACGTACTATGAAGAAGCTCCAGGCCGTTGTACTCAGCGAGTCCAACGGGGAAATCGTGCGGGTGTTACAAGAGGCGGTACCGGAATTTCACTCTGCCGGTGCGGCTGAATCGAGCAATGACCGCAGCTGATACGTGCGAAACAACTGACGACAACTAGAGGAGACCAAGGTGTGAAGGCACTGGTAACCGGTGGGGCAGGATTCATTGGCTCGCACCTTTGCGAGGCCCTGCTTGAACGAGGCGATGACGTCGTGGCCCTTGACGACCTGTCCACAGGTCGGCTGGAGAACATCAGTCACTTGATGGCGAAAGGTGGATTTCAATTCATCCAAGGATCAGCAGCGAATCAGGCCCTGGTAGACGAACTGGCCGAGCAATGCGATCCAATCTATCACTTGGCTGCAGCTGTGGGGGTGGAACTAATCGTAAGCGAACCGGTCAAGACCATCCAGACCAACCTGCAGACCTGCCAAGCGGTTTTCTCCGCGGCGGCGCAGTTCGGGCGGTGCGTATTGCTGACTTCTTCCAGCGAGGTATACGGCAAAGGTAAAGCTGTGCCTTTTCACGAGGATGACGATACAAGGCTAGGACCGACCTCGCTGAGTCGTTGGTCGTATGCGGCCAGCAAAATCGTCAGCGAACATTTGGCCCTGGCTTACCATCAGCAACACCGGCTGCCAGCAATTATCGTGCGACTGTTCAACACCGTGGGCCCCCGGCAAACAGGTAGATACGGGATGGTCATACCGCGCTTCATCCAGGCGGCACTCGATGGGGACGACCTCTGCGTCTACGGCTCGGGGCGACAGACCCGCTGCTTTGTGGACGTGGCCGACGTGGTGGAAGCCTTGCTGAAACTGCCGGCGGAAGGGCAAGCCATCGGGCAGGTATTCAATCTGGGCAGCGACGAGGAAGTGAGTATAAATCAACTTGCCAAAAAAGTAATCGCGGTCACGGGCAGCAAGTCACGGATCCAGCGAATGAGCTACGAACAGGCATATGGAGTGGGTTTTGAGGATTTGTTGCGTCGCCGACCCAGCCTGGAAAAGATCAGAAAACTCATCGACTATCGGCCGCGGAGGTCGCTCGACGAGATTTTAGCTAGAACTGCCCGCCACTTCAAAGATGCCGGTCAAACTTAGAAGCTCTAAAAAACCTCTTCGTTGAGAGCCTGGATTACCGCTAAGGCGGTGATAAGCCCGCTTTCGCGGGAATGACAGTGTTCTGCCACGTCAGTCCCAAGTTTTGTTAGAATGCCCTAGAAGCAAATACGAGAGTTTCCAAGATGGGACAACTAAGGGTGCATCGGTCCGGCTGGGTGGAGGGCCTGGGCCGACGGGGTTGGGTTTTGTCTCTGAGCTTGACGGGGAAGCTCCCGGCGGATATCTTAAGCACAGGATATCCGAGCCTTGCTTTGTCGGAGCAAGTTTGTCAAATTTCATTCGGGGCTTTTAGAGATGGCTTGTAAACCGATAATTGATTTAAAAGCGATTGATACCAACAAGGTTGTGGCCACCATTAAAGACATCCGCAAAGTGATTCCCCATCGTTACGAATTTGAAATGCTTTCGGGAATCCTATACGTCAATTACGAGAAGCGAAGAATTGCAGCATACAAGGATGTAGGGGATAACGATTTCTGGGCCCGGGGGCACTTGCCGGGGCGGCCCATTATGCCCGGCGTACTGATAGCCGAAGCCGCGGCGCAGATGACATGCTATCTGGCAATGAGCATATACGAAGACTGTCCGTTCATTGGTTTTGCCCGTTTGGACAGGGTTAGATTCCGTAAGCAGGTAGTACCGCCCTGCACGCTGATTCTCACGGGCGAGTTGGAAACCTTATCGAGTCGCCACGTGATCAGCAATTGTCAGGCCTATGTGGACTCCATACTGGTTTTCGAGGGTAAGATCACGGGGATGCGTTTGCCCAATCCCTTATAGACAGGAGCTTGGGGAAGGTTTTGCGCAGTTAAACAAAGCAGTATATTCAGCAAGTCTCATGGATTTCGACGGTTCCATAGAAGTGCCGGCCGATCAAGAACTCCAGCAATGGACTCTGGGGCTGCCGGCCCGGGCGGGGGTTTATTTGCTGTGGGGGCCCAAACGTGAAGCAATTCTGTTGGCGACTAGCGGTTCAGTGCGGGCGTCGGTGCGAAGGAAACTCGCTCGATCTGAAAGTGAGACTCTAAGCCGTCGAACAAAACTGGCCGAAATTACCAAAGGGGTGAGTTGGACGCAGGCTGATTCAAGCTTCGTGAGCTACTGGCAGTTTCACCAGTTGGCCAAGGCAATCTATCCGAGCAGCTATGGCAAGATGCTCGGTTGGTCGAATGCCTGGTGGATCAGGATTTGCTTATCGGAGCCTTTTGGACGATTACTAACTGGCCGCAAAATCAGCCCACCCGATCCGGACGAATATATAGGCCCGTTCGTTAATGGCAAGGCGGCCAAATACTTCGTCGACCTGGCTAGCGACATATATGGCTTGTGCCGCGATTACGAGATTTTACAACAGACCGCCACGGAGAAAGCAGCCCAGGCTTGCGCCTACGCCCAAATGGGCAAGTGCTGCGGCGCCTGCTTGGGCCGAGTATCAGCCAGCGAGTACCGGGGACTTTTGCTGGAGGCGGTCAAGCTGGCTGAGCCTAAGGAGCGACTCAGCCAGCGGCGTCGGTTAGAGGAGCAGATGAGCCGGGCGGCGGCCAAACTGGACTTCGAATCGGCTGCGAAGAACAAGAAGCTCATAAAAAGATTA
>DAOVKO010000001.1 GCA_030631725.1 Actinomycetes bacterium
AAAATGCAAATCCGGCATGCGGTGGCGGCAGGTAGTTTCTACGAGGCTGGCGAAGAGGCTTGCCGGGCGAGTCTGGCTAAGTGCATTCCGGAAAGAATCGACTCGGTGGAATTGCCCGAGCGGATTGTGGCGGGCATCGTGCCCCACGCCGGCTGGATATTCAGCGGGCAAGTGGCTGGGCAGGTCTTTGCCGGTATCGCTCAGCATGGCGAGCCGGAAGTGTTCGTTCTGTTCGGGGCGATGCACCGGAGCATGACTCAGCTGGGGGGAATGTTTGCCGACGGGGCCTGGCGGACGCCGCTGGGTGATGCCCTGGTTGATGAGCGACTAGCTGAGCGAATTCTGGGCGGGACCAATCTGATTGAACGCAACGCCAGAGTCCACGCGGACGAACACTCGCTGGAGGTAATCGTTCCTTTTATTCAATATCTGTTCGGCCGGGTTAAGATCTTGCCGATAGCTGTGCCGCCGGTGGGCGAGGCTCACGAGATCGGCCAGGCCGTGGGCAGAATACTTGCCGCAGAGCAGACACCGGCCGTGTGTATCGGCTCGACGGATCTTACCCACTATGGTCCGGGTTACGGCTTTGCTCCCCAGGGGGCGGGGCAGGAGGGTATCATCTGGGCCAAGGATGTCAACGACCGGAGCATCATCGATCTGATTTGTGGCCTGGAGTCCCAGAAAATAGTAGCCGAGGCCGAGTTGCACAGAAATGCCTGCGGGGCTGGGGCGGTGGCGGCCACCATCGGTGCTGCGGTCCAAATGGGGGCAGAGCGAGCCAAGCTGCTCAGCCACATCAGCAGTGCCGAGGCCAGCGAGAGGCTCTGGGGCCAAAAGAGCACCGAATCGGTCGGGTATGCGGGCATCGTTTTCGGCTAGAAACCGCTGAAAAATGGCCGGTTTTTTTTGTGGGTGGGGGTATTGCCAGGGTATTTCCAATCGTCTATAATGCCCGGCCACTAAATGTCCGGCCCGCGGCAGCAGTAGAGGCGGCCGGGAGAAGTTGTTACCCAACTAGTCGGAGGATGTTCCATGGCTGATTTGAAGGGAATTGCAGAAGCGATCATCAAAGGTGATCGCGACACCACGGCAGCGAAGGTCGAAGAAGCGATAAAGGAAAAGGTTCCGGCCGAGCAGATCCTCAACGAGGGACTGATGGCGGGGATGAGCGTTATAGGCGAGCGATTCAAGAAAAACGAGGTCTATGTGCCGGAAGTTTTGATCGCAGCCCGGGCCATGAAGGCCGGCATGGAGCTGCTTCAGCCGCTGCTGAGCGAAGCGGGCGTTGAGCCGGTGGGCAGAGTGGTTCTGGGCACGGTCAAAGGCGATCTGCACGACATCGGCAAAAACCTGGTTCGGATGATGCTGCAAGGTGGTGGCTTTGAGGTAATCGACTGCGGTATCGACGTGGCGGCTGATGAATACATCGAGGCGATCAAGAAAAGTGGGGCCAAGATTCTGGCGATGTCGGCTTTGTTGACTACGACCATGCCTCAAATGGCCGAGGTGGTCAAGGCCGTCAAAGAGGCGGGGATGGATGATATTAAGACTATGATCGGCGGGGCACCGGTAACTCAGGCCTACGCTGACGAGATCGGGGCTGACGGTTATGCCGCCGACGCAGCCAGCGCCGTGGACGCAGCCAAGGAGCTTAGCGCCTAGGTCTGGCAACTAATCATAGCCAGTTTTACTGGACTAGTTATAATGGGCCTCGGTTATATATGTGCCGGGGCCCTTGCTTTTTGGCGGGATTTGTTTTATCGCTTGGGAGCCGAAGGCATGAATCCTCGTAAAGGCAACAGTCTGGATGAAGCTGCGAGCGACGAATCCACGTTGGTGCGGATCGAGGTCAGAAGAAGCCTCTCTGGTAAGAGGCTGGACAAGTACCTGCACGGTCGTTTGGCCAAGTTCAGCCGTACGGCTCTGCAGCGGCTGATCAAGGACGGCAACGTACACGTTGACGGCCGGGCGGTCAAACCCAGCTACGAAATTCACGGCGGGGAAATAATCGAGGCCGTGGTCCCCCCGTCCGAGCCTGCGGAAATTCAAGGCGAAGACATCCCGCTGGACATAATTTGGGAAGATGAGCATCTGATCGCTTTGAACAAACAGGCGGGCATCGTGGTGCACCCAGCCCGGGGGATCGGCTCGGGCACGCTGGTCAACGCCCTGGTCTATTACGCCGAGTCGCTTTCGGCGGGCTCGGCAAAGTTTCGTCCGGGCATCGTACACCGGCTGGACAGGGACACCACGGGCGTTATGCTGGTGGCCAAGAGCGACCAGGCCCACTGGCGCATGGCTCAGCAGTTCGAGCAGCGCAAGGTCCGCAAAACCTATCTGGCGGTGGCCGAGAGAGAAATGGAGCTGCTGGCTGACCTTATCGATCTTCCTTTGGGTATGCATCCGGTATTTCGCGATCGCTGTGCGGTGCGCGCGGTCAGCGGCAAGGAAGCCCAGACCTTTTACGAAGTTCTAGAGAAGTTTCACGGCTACAGTCTCTTGGCCTTGAAGCCCCGCACGGGGCGGACCCATCAGCTCCGGGTGCACCTGAGCCATCTCAAACATCCGCTGGTGGGGGACCGGGTTTACGGCGGGGCCCTGGTGAGCTTGGCGGATTTGTCCGGCGATCGGTCGCTGCCGGGCGAGCCGATTATCGACCGCCAGGCCCTACACGCCTGGAAGATAGCGTTTGCTCATCCGATCAGCGGCAAGCAGATGCAGTTGGAGGCCCCTTGGCCGGAAGACCTCCGCCAACTGGTCGAGGCCCTGAGGCAATACCGCCAGCCGAACTGAGCCGCGGTGCCCTTCTCGGCGTTGACATTTGCGATGCTGGGGGGATATAATGCTATGCGGTTGGCAGGACAGCAAGGAAATTAAGGAGGACTGAACATGTTCGAAGTCCCCACAGTATTGGGTCTGCTGGGCTGGCATGAAATGCTTCTCATCGGCCTTGTGGCGGTTCTACTATTTGGCCGGCGCTTGCCGGACGTGGGCCGATCTCTGGGACGAGGCATCGTCGAGCTAAAGAAAGGCCTGCGGGGCGTAGCCGACGAGATCGAATCAACCGGCCAGGAAGAGCAGAGCAAATCCAAGACCGACGACGAGAAGATTTGAACCGTCTTTAGCGGTCGCTTGGCTCAGTTGGCTAGAGCGCCTGGATCACACCCAGGAGGTCGCAGGTTCGAGTCCTGCAGCGACCATTATCACAATCCCATATACCACAAATTGTTATATTGGATTTTTCTTTGAATAAAAAGCAATTACCGAATTATCATTATTTTTATTATAAGTTTGCATTCTTGGGTATCCTCAAGCTTACTTATCACCTTATACTGCGCGGGTGGATTTTTACACGCGCTATGGCAATTAATGACGCTGGCTGGATTGTTGGTCGGGGCTCCAATCCAGATGGCAAGCAACATGCTTTCCTACTCATCCCCGAATCTAGCACGCTGGGCTTGGTCCTGCTCGGTGGTTTGCTGAGCCTGCGGGGCAGGCGAAAATTGGCCTAGTCCGTCATTCCCGCGCAGGGCTGACATAGAAGCGGCAAACGCTGGTTGGGAGGCGGTGTTGCTGTTATGATGGGGACATGTCCGTAACAGAAAAGAAACCCGGCGGATTTGTAGGTAAGGCTAAGCTGATAGCTGCGGCTACGGTTCTTTCGCGGGTACTGGGTGTGTTGCGGGAGACGGTCTTTAGCCATGTGTTCGGTATCGACACGGCCATGGGCAGCTTCGCCGTGGCGTATATGATCCCCAATCTGTTTCGACGGCTGTTCGGAGAGGGGGCTCTTTCGGCGGCGTTCATTCCGGTGTATTCCGAGACTATGGAGTCGGGAGATAAGGAGCTGAGCCAACGTCTGGGCAGAGCTACGCTTTGGCTTTTGGTAGTAACCTTGGCGGGGGTGGTTCTGGTTGGTGAAGCGATAATCCTCGGGCTGGGTTGGTTCTTCGGGGATAATCCACACACGGCTTTAACGCTGATACTGGCGGCGATGGTCTTGCCTTACGTGGTTTTGATCTGCCTAGTGGCTCTGATGGGGGGGATGCTGAACGCGAGGTATCATTTTTCGTGCCCGGCTTTGGCACCCGTGGTACTGAACGTGTTCTTGATAATAGCAGGGATCTGGGGTACGGGTCTGCTTGGCGAGGACAAATCTCGCCAGATATTCGCCATCGCTGCTGGAGTCCTTGTAGGCGGAGTTGCTCAACTGACTCTGGTGCTGGTGCCGCTAAAGCGAATGGGGGTTTCGCTGGGCTGGATGTGGCAGCCGCAGATGGAGCAGATCAAGCGGATTATCAAGCTGACCGGGCCGATGGTGCTGGGGCTGGCGGTGCTGCAGGTGAATGCCTTGATGGATTATCTGCTGGCGAGTTGGCTTTCCGGCGAACCGAGTGAGATACTTTTACAGCTCGGCTCTTGGAAGATACCGTATCCGGAAGAAACTGGGGCGGTGTCGGTTTTGTATTATGCTCAGCGGCTGTACAACATGCCGCTGGGGGTGTTCGGGATAGCGTTGGCTACGGCAATCTTTCCCTACTTCGCTGCTTGCGCAGGGCGCAAGGATCACGCGGGGCTTATCAAGACACTTCTGAAGGGTTTGCGGTTAGTGGCCTTCATAGGAATCGCCGCGACGGTAGGGCTGATAATCATTAGCCAACCGGTGGTGGAGTTTATTCTCGGCGGAGGACTCTCCGGGCTCTTCGGTTTTGGCCCGGGAGAATTCGGCGCCCTGGACGTACAGCGAGTTAACAAGACGTTGATCTTCTACTGTTTGGGTATTTGGGCATATTGCGGGGTGCACGTAGTGGTCAGGGGTTTTTATGCCCTGCAGGATACGCTCACGCCGGTGAAGGTTGGCGTATGGTTGGTAGCTCTGAATATCCCTTTGAATTTGATTTTGATTTGGCCTTTGGGCACGGGAGGCTTGGCCCTTTCGACGGCGATATGTGCGGCCCTGAATTTGGCGATATTGACTCGCCTGCTTAGCAGAAAAATCGAGAAGTTGCCGGTGAGCGCCGAACACGCCGATAAAGTTCAAGCGCACCAACCGCTGCGAGAAGTAGCTGCTGCTTTGCCGAAGATAATCCTGGCTACGGCCCTGATGGGGGCGGCGGCTTACGGGGCCCTGGTGGTTACGACGCGGTGGGTGGGGTCAGGCGTAGGCCAGTCGGGTGTGCGGCTGGGGGCGGCGGTGTTGGCTGGGGTAGTGGTGTATTATCTTGCGGCGCGGCTGCTGGGCTGCAAAGAACTCGATGAACTTCTGGGTAGAGATTCTTGACGAAAACCCGGCGAGAAGGGACAATGCCCGCTAAGGACGGACGCTCGTTCAAGTAAAATTACGCGAGGTGCACAAAATGACAGACGGCAGACGCAGCGATATACATTCCAGAGATACCTGGAGAATATTCAGGTACCTATCGGAGTTCGTCGAATCTTTCGATTTACTGGGCGATATAGGCCCGGCGGTGACCATATTCGGCTCGGCACGGGTCAAGCCGACAAGTCCGTTCTATAAATTGGCCCGGACCACAGCCGGGGCGATGGCCAAGGCGGGCTACGCTGTGATAACCGGCGGCGGGCCCGGCATCATGGAGGCGGCTAATCGGGGGGCCTTTGAGGCTGGGGGCAAGAGCATCGGACTGAATATCTCTTTGCCGCAAGAGCAAGTGGCTAATCAGTATCAAACCTTGTCGATGAACTTTCACTACTTCTTTGCCAGGAAGGTGACGTTTATTAAATATGCCACAGCCATCGTCTGCTTCCCCGGGGGGTTTGGGACCATGGATGAGTTCTTTGAATCCATGACCCTGATGCAGACTCTGAAGGTGGATCGCTATCCGCTGATCCTGATGGGCTCGGAGTTCTGGAAGGATTTGCTGAGCTGGATTGAGGATAAGATGCTGGGGCAGTACCGGCACGTTTCGACATCGGACCTGGAGATTTACAAGTTCACCGACGATCCGGCCCAGGCCGTGCAGATCGTACAGGATTACCAGCGGGCCCAAGAGGAAATACTGGCCCGCGAAGCGGCCGCGGCGATACCTTATGCCGAGCAGTTGACAGCCGAGGGCACGCGGCAGGGCATGCCTGTATCGGTGCCGCCACTTGGCAAACGCAAACGCTAATAGATATCACAACCCGTCATTCCCGCGAAAGCGGGCTTATCACCGCTTTGGCGGTAATCCAGGAAATCAAAAAGCAAGATGGATCCCCGCCTGCGCGGGGATGACAACAAAAATCGGTCGGTTTGAGTAGTTTATCGCTTTGCTTTCTCAACGGCTTCAAGCAGTTTTTGCATTGAATCGAGATAGCCTGCCAGGGCTTTTCTTCCCATTGCCGTCAACTGATAAGTCGTTTTGGGTCGTCGGCCCACAAAGGCCTTTTTACTTTTGATGTACCCTTTTTCCTCAAGTTTTTGCAGGTGTACGCCCAGGCTGCCATCGGTTACCTCCAGACGTTTTTTCAGGGTGGTGAAGTCGAGCTTGCCGTCTATTTGCAAGGCAGTCATTGCCCCCAGCCGTACGGGGCCGTGAACGGCTGTGTCGAGGCCATTAAAGTCAATGGGCATCATTTCGCTGTCCCGCTGTGTTTGAGCTGGTACATCATGATAAGAGCCGTGGCCGGGCCAGCCACAACCAACATTATACAGCCATTCCTAATAACCGCATCGGCAGTTGGCCAGACGGCCATGGAAATGCCAAAAAGTATGCCCGGAATACCACTGCCTAGGTACGATATTCTTTGCTTCCCCTGAAAAGCCATCAGCGTAACCATTAAGCCGCCCATGATCAGTACTCCGCTTCCCAAATAGGCTGTGTTAATGACTGTCCGTTTTACCCAGATCACAAAGACCGCTATGACTGCACCGATAATAATACTTCCATAGAAATTAATTCCGTACTCGCGACGTTTGATTGCTGAGCTTCCAGTACTGCGCCTGTGCTTGAATCTAAGATAGCCTAGAACAGCCAGCAGAAGTACGGCAGGCGCAACCATCACATAGCGGGACGGCCTGTCGGCAATCAGCCAATAAGCCAAGAACCAAACGCCCAAGGCTGGGGGGGCAAAAAGATAGAGCCAAGCATAATCCCAGCCAAATGGTAATCCGAGCCCAGCGGCCTCTTTGATCGTGTCGATATCTTCTTTGACCCGTTCAATCTCATTTACACTCATTTTTGCTACCTCCAAAGTCGGCCAACCATATACTCAAAAACGCCAATTACTCTATATTTTAGAGTATCGGCTGGATAAGTCAAGCTGGTTTAGAGAAAAATTCTTGAAGAATCCCCCCCTAGTCTTTTGTGGCGGCTAAGTACTTTACTAGAAGCAAGTTGCGTGTTGCGTGCTTGACTATGGTGGCGCTCATTTTTCCGGGTGGGTTTCAGGCGGGAGGCGGTCCAAAACTAACTGATATACGTGCTGGGCGACGGTTAAGGCATCTTGAGCCTGTTTGATTGTTGGATCAGGTTCCTCGCATGGATAGCGAAAACGGACGGCATACTCTGTCAGCGGCCCGGCAGAGCTACGGAACTTTTCAAACGACTTATCTTTGGTAGCGCAAACATTGATCAGGTATTCGATTTCATGCGACCACTCGAAATCAGTATCCTGGTAAACCAGAAATCCTTTGAGGCACTTTTCAACAGCCTGTTGACAGTGGAAGCAAACAGCCGCCGCTTCAGGCCGCTGCAAATCCATGGCGACCTGGGCCACACTCAAGTCGGATTGAGCCCGCCGAAGCCACTGTTGGACCAATTCCAGTTCAGGCGGCATAGACTAGCCTCCCCTTGTGGGTTGCTTCGTAGGGCAATGAGAATTTAACCGGGGCCCATTTTTCCATGCTTTGCCGACGATAGAAGACCAGGTCCTTGGGCAGGGCAATGTCAGCCACGGCACTGTAGGCCTGTCCGGCCAATTCGTGCAAATCACCAGCATCGTCATCGACCACAATCAAGAGGTCCAGGTCGCTGTGCTCATGAGTTCTGCCGGTGGCCCGGGAGCCGAACAGGTAAATCTGCTGGGGATGCAGCACCTCGACCAGACGATCGACGATTTGCTGCACTATCTGCTCATCAATCTTCTTCAACATAGCAGACATTATACCCAATCTCCCAGAAGCAAACAACTCAAGTTTGCCCTAGAACTTCGCGGTCGATGAGTTCGCCGACCACTTTGGGATTGGCCTGGCCTTTGGACTTTTGCATGACTTGGCCGAGGAGGAAGCTGCGAGCCTTCTTGGCTTTTTTTCCGCCGGACTTGTAGTCGGCCACGGCCTTGGCATTATCAGCGAGCACCTGGGCGACAATAGACTCCAGAGCAGAAGTGTCGGAAACCTGCATGAGGTTTCTTTCTGAAGCGATTTTTTCGGGGGGGGCATCCGATTCGAGCATGGCTTGGAAGATGGTGGCAGCGGCGCTGGCTGATACGGTATCGTCGTCGGTGAGTTTGCAAAGTTGGGCCAATCGCTGGGGGGAGATACCCAGCTCGGCTACATCTGTGCCTTTCTCGTTAGCCAAGCGCATACCTTGGGATTGAATCAGATTGGCAGCCCGGCGGGGTGAGGCCCCGGCTTGTATGACAGCCTCGAAGTAGTCGGCTGTGGTCCGCTCGGATGTGAGCAAGGTGGTGAGCTTTTCATCGAGGCCGAATTCTTCCCGGAAGCGGGCATATCGGGCTATGGGCAGCTCGGGGAGCTGGGCTTTGATTCTCTCGAGCCAGGCGTCGTCGATTTCGACGGGGAGCAGGTCGGGCTCGGGGAAATAGCGATACTCGTCGGCTTCCTCCTTGTGCCGCTGATAAACGGTAACTTCCCGGACGTCGTCCCAGCCTCGATTCTGCTTGGACATTTTGTCCATACGGTAGCCGTGGGGGTCGGCTTGCCATTCTTCAGCTTGGCGGGCGATCTCGAAGGCGACGGTTCGCTCCAGGGAGCGGAAGCTGTTGAGGTTTTTGACCTCGATGATGGGGGTATAGTGGCCGCCGTCGGGTTCGGAGTCGTCGAAAATCCACAAGCTGATGTTGGGCTCGAAGCGCATGTGTCCCTGCTGCATGTTGGCCTGGGAGATGCCCAGATAGCGGACGAGTTGGCGCATGCTGCGGGCATAGGCCATGACTTCTTCGACGCAGTTCAAGTCCGGCTCGGAGACGATCTCCAGCAGGGGCACGCCTGCGCGGTTGAGGTCCACGCCGGTACAGTCGGGCAAATCGTGGACGTTCTTGCCGGCGTCCTCTTCGAGGTGGGCTCTGGTTATGCCGATCCGCTTGGTTTGGCCATTGACGAGCAGGTCGATGTAGCCGTCGCTGCCCAGCGGCAGGTCGTATTGGGATATCTGGTAGTTCTTGGGCAAATCGGGATAGTAGTAGCCTTTGCGGTCCCATTTGGTGAATTCGGCGATCCGGCAGTTGAGGGCCAGGGCCATGAGTACGGCATACTCGTAGGCCTGGCGGTTCATGGTGGGCAGGACGCCGGGCATGCCTAAACAGACGGGGCAAACGTTGGTGTTGGGCGGATCGCCAAAGTGGTTGGGACAAGCGCAGAACATCTTGCTGGCGGTGGAAAGTTCGACGTGTATTTCCAGGCCGATGGTCGGGCGATATCCTAAAGATGTTACGTTTTTTTGAATCATAGTTCCACTAAGACTGGAGCTTCGGCTTTTGCAGGTGGTAATCTGTGGCTTGCTCGAACATTCGGGCAATGCGCAGGAGCAATTCTTCGCTAAACGCTTTAGTGGTCAGTTGCAAACCGATAGGCAGGCCTGCGGAGCTGAAGCCACATGGAATACTGATAGCCGGCAGGCCGGTCAAGTTGGCCATGACGGTGTAGACATCCGACAAATAGAGGGTCAGGGGGTCGTCGATCTTTTCGCCGAGCCTGAAGGGCGGGGTAGGTGTTACCGGCCCGGCAATACAATCGACCTGCTCGAAGGCCTTATCGAAATCCTGCCTGATCAGGGTGCGGACTTTTAGGGCTTTGAGGTAATAGGCATCGTAATAGCCAGCGGAGAGGGTGTATGTGCCGAGCATGATGCGGCGTTTGACTTCGGCTCCGAAGCCGTGGGCACGGCTGGTATAATACATATCTATGTAGTCTTTGGGGTCTTTGTCGCGATAGCCGTAGCGGACGCCGTCGTAGCGTGCGAGGTTGCTTGAGGCTTCGGCGGTGGCGACGATGTAATAGACGGCCAGGGCGTACTTGTTCAGGGGCATGGAGATATCGACGATCTCGGCTCCTAAAGAAGCGTAGAAGTCCAAGGCCTGGCGGACGGCCTGGGCGATTTCCTTATCGAGGCCCTCCTGGAAATACTCTCCGGCTACGCCGATCCTTAGCGGTTTGACGGGCTTGTCAAGGTTGGCCAAATAGTCGCCTACTTCCAGGTCGGCGCTGGTGGAGTCGCGCCGGTCGTGGCCGGCGATGATGTTCAGCAGTAACGCCAGATCAGGGATGGTCTTGGCTATAGGGCCAATCTGGTCGAGCGAGGAGCCAAAGGCGACCAGCCCGTAGCGAGAGACCCGGCCATAAGTGGGTTTGAGACCGACGACGGAACAGAAGGCAGCCGGCTGACGAATCGAGCCGCCGGTGTCCGAGCCCAGAGCGGCGTAGGCCAAGTCGGCAGCGACGACGGCGGCGGAGCCGCCGGATGAGCCGCCGGGGACTGTCTGGAGGTTCCAGGGATTGCGGGTGACGCCGAAGCCGGAGTTTTCGGTGCTGGCGCCCATGGCGAACTCGTCGAGGTTGGTTTTGCCGAGGATGACCGCGTCGGCGGCATTGAGGGCCTGGACAACGTGGGCTTCGTAGGGGGCTTGGAAGTTGCCCAGAATCTTTGAGGCGCAGGTAGTTCGGCCGTGGCTGATGCAGATGTTGTCTTTTATGGCCAAGGGGACGCCGGCCAAGGGGCCGAGGGTTTCGCCCTTGCTGCGGCGTTTGTCGATTCGGTCAGCTTGAGCGAGAGCAGCGTCTTGGTGCAGCTCGAGATAACCGTGTATGGCGGGGTCGTGGCGTTCGATGCGCTGGAAGAGGTGCTCGGTGGCCTGGCGGGAACTGAGCTGGCCTTTGGCTAATTCGCCGGCGAGCTGTTGGATGGTCAGGCGGTGTAATTCCATTAGTCTGCTCAGAACTTATAAAAACAATTGGCACGAAAAACAGAGTTATTAGCTATTAGTCATCAGCCATTTGTTATTTGTTATTTATCTAAGACAGCCGGAAGGCTCGGGTGAAAACAATAGCAAATAACGATTAATTAATGACTAATAACAAATCGCAAATGGTTCTTGACGGTGTACTGAGATCAAGTAAATCCTTTTTTTAACAGAGAGTCTTGGCTATTCAAGGACCTTGGGGACGGCGAAGAAGTCTCCGTGTGTGCGGGGAGCGTTGGCCAGGGCCTGTTCATTGGAAAGGGATTGGCCGATTTGATCCTGGCGAAAAACGTTGCTGATTTTCAAGGGATGGGTGGTGGGCTCGACGCCTTCGGTGTTCAACTCACTGAGCTGATCGATGTAGTTGAGGATATCGGATAATTGGCCGGCGAATTGTTCGAGCTCGTCTGTGGTGAGATTAATCCGGGCCAGACGAGCAATGCGGCGTACCTGGTCAGGGTCTATTTTGGCGGGCACGGGGGGGCCTCCGGGTGATTAGCCGCAGATGAATACAGAAAGAATAATTGGCCACAGATGAACACAGATTACACAGATAAGACAAGCAAAGAGCTATAAATGGCAAAACCGAATCAGTGAAATCTGTGTAATCTGTGGCTAGATAATCTTTGCCAGCTATTCGTCGGCTGATTCTTGAACTTCCGGATGGTAGTCGCGTCTGGGCGGCTTGACAACCAGGCCCATGCGGATGGCCTTGGCAGAGACTTTAATCCTTACGACACGTCCATTTACGAGGGCTCGGACCTTTTGGATGTTGGCTTTGAACTGCCGCTTGCTTCGGCCGGTGATCTTTCGACCGACACCGCCGAGGTACTTTGCTCGTCCGCGATAGACCTTGGAGCCGCCGGCGCGGGTCTTTTTTCCTGTAAAAAAGCACACTCTGGACATAACTGCTCCTGGCTTGAGGACCTGGCCAATTGGGCGAGGCCGGGACTGAAGTTGAAACTTATATGGCAGATGCAGGGCAAAATCAAGGGAAAAACCCAGCGGCCTGCATTGAGGTCTTGGCCTGATCCTTTAAATCATCCGGCAGATAGTGCATCACGTTCTTGATCTTGTGGTTGCGACATCTCTGCACCGGGTTGGACGGGCCGAAGATGCTATCGATGGCCCTCCGTAGGGCCTTGCTGCCGTCGATCACAAACAAACGGCGTTGTTTAGGATCGATGCCCCGAGCAACCAGCTCTTCCAACAGTTCTCTAACTGGGCCATCTGGGGCAGAATCTGTCGGATAAGGAGTAATGGTCCAAAGAGATTTACTCTCACATCCTCCCACCAGTCTTTTGGGTCAAGTTCATGCACTCCCGCAATGCAGTTAAAGCGCCCGGCGTTGTTAAAGACCACGTCAATTCTTTCGAACGCTTCAAGCGTTTTTGTCACCAGATTCTTTACCTGGTTAGGTTCAGTAATGTCGCTGCTTACAGCCAGAGCTGTACCACCATTGTTTCTAATCAGATCGGCCGTCTGTTCCGCCAAGAGTGAAATGCCAAAGCGGTGATAATCGCGGCAACAACTATACCAATAATCAGGTATCGCATGAATCTGTTCCCTTTTTCTTAGACTTCCCCCTATTGTTCGTCACCTATGCATTTTAGTGAGGCCGGGATTTCCTATATAAGGCCAAGTTGGTCCCTGGCCCAGTGGGCGGTCTCGATAATCGCCTGGTCCGTTGTGCAGTGGGGTGAGTAACCAAGCTGTGTCTTTGCCTTGGCAATATCGAAACACATGTGCTCGGCCAGGAAGTGAAGGCCGACCTCGTTCACTCTACTTTCATATTTCTTTAACAACGCCGCGATGGGCATGTAGTTGAGGGTTACTTGACAACCCAGGGCCGCGCCCGTAATCTCGAGGTAGCGGTTGATGGTTACCGCCTTGTCGAGGCAGATATTGTAGATCTCGCCAATACTCTCGGGCCGCTCGATGGCAAGGAGAAACGCCTTAGCTAGGTCACAGATGTTCACGGGTTGTAGAAGCGCCTGCCCCGCGTTGGGCACGTCGAGGGGGACCGAGTTGATAACGTCGGCTATGAAGTCCTTGCGCCGACCTCCGAGGTTGTCCAGCGGCAACATCCCTGGACCCGTGATGTACGACGGGCGAATCACCGTGGCCGGGAAGCTGGAATCCCGATGTAAGGTCAGGACTTTGTCGTCCACTTCGACGTTCTGTGCCCAGCCACCCATACTCCTGAAACCACGGTATGGCATAGTCTCATCACCGGGGACAAACGGCAGCGGCGCGTATCCACCGGTGGAGCTGCAGTGGAGATAGTGTTTGATATCCCCACCATGATTGACAATGTTGTCAATAGACTTCACCGTCGGCACGGAATCGATGACAACGTCGTAGCCCGCTGCGAGGATCTTGCTCGAGTCCGAATCGTTGTCCTTGTCGCCCTTGACTATCCTGATTCCATTAGGGATCTCGCCAAGGTACGTCTGCGTCTTTCCCCTGCAGCAGATAGTGACCTCGTGGCCAGCATCGTGGAAGACCGAGACGATATGGTGTCCGAGCCATCCAGTTCCGCCAAAAACGATAACTCTCATTACAGCATCCTTTCCGGTTGGGGTTGAGGCACGGGAGCGAGCAGATTCATCGTAACCTGAACTCGACCAAGGGTTTTGCGGGCTAATGGCTCTCCTTGCGACTACAAGCCAACGGCGCGGCGAATACGGGCAGCGGTAGGATCGAACGGATAACTTTCGCGAGCCTCCGTCACTTTGTACTGTTCGCACAGTTCCAGAAAGCGCTGCACCAACGGGCGCATGCGCTTGGTCAGGGATGGATCGACTTTGCCCGGATCTTCGGTGGCGTTCAAGGCGTTCCAGCTCGGCGGCCAATTCGATGGATCGACTTTTTGCGGATCTTCGACGTACCATATTGGTTCGATCGCCGCACGATAGGCGCAGATAGAGGCTTTTTCCACACGGTGACGGATCGCATCGCTTTCGGCCAGTTTCAGGGCTTCATCAAATGCATCCAGACCGGCTTGGGCGATCGATTCGTCGACGGCAAAATCCCTCGCCCGCCCGGCGCAGCCCGGATGCAGGCCGCTGGCCTCGACATGATCGTGCACCAAGTTAATGAACCGCCGAACGGGCTCTGCGGCACGGCCGTAATGCAGATCGAGAAACTCGTCCGTCAACTCTTGCCCGTTGCGATTCGGGTCCCACAGCAGATTCGTTATTATATAATTCCGCAAGTCCGACAGCTCACTCGCTGGCGAACTGTACACCACTTGCATGAGAATGCCCTTGGCATTGTTAGCCACAAAGTAACGGATATTCGGCTCGATCACCCGCAGGTTTGGACATGGCAACAGCCAGTTGGAGAAGTTGGTGTTGTAGTTCCAGATGTAGATGTTGTCGCAGATTTTGCCCCAATCACTCATGTCGCGGCAGAAGGCCACGTTCTTCGGGCAGTTGGGATCGTCGATTGGATGGATCTGGCAACACTCTATACTGCAGACTTGAATCTGAACGTTGCTACGGGGCCTGATCGTTTTCGGCGGCTTGCGAGTGTACCAATAGGCCTCTGTGGCCACCATTACGTCGGGATGTTTTTTGGCTACTTCATCAGCCACTGCGTTGACGAAGGTCAAGAGCGAGCCCATCGGCGTGCCTTGGGCCTTGTCGATCGCAGCGCAGTTGGCGCACTGACAATAATTGTCGTTATCATTCTGACAAACTGAGACGTTCTTGACAGCAGGATTATTATCCAGGTCACTTAGTACTGATTCAGTCACGATCTTCAACACATCGGGATTCGTCAGGCACAATTCTGGCCCGCTGGGAACGTCCAGCTTGCGCTGCCCGCCAACAAGGGTAAAGAATTCGGGATACTCTTGGCCATACTGCCCAGCCAGGAGAGCAAAGTATTCAGGGTGCTCTTGGCCATACTTGCTCACCGGGCATTGGCGCTTGAAGGAATGATTGATCTCCAAGAGGCCGGTCTTGGCACCGAGCTTGGGCGCATCGGCCACGGTGTTGACGCGGAGTCGGGTGGCAAAGGCCGCGTTTGTATTTATCTCCCAGTAGAAGCTCCAGCGAAAATTCAGCGGCGGGTGGTAGAAGCGATCCACCGGCCCGACCACACAGGAGAGGCCAATCTTGGGCACGTATGTATGATCCGTAGTCAAAAATCGTATGCCCAGATAGTCCTCCAGGAAAGTGTAGACCCCATAGAGCGTTCCGCGAGGCCGGCCGCCAGCAATGGCTATATTGCCGTCGCGGATAACTATCCGCAAATCTTCGTCACCGAATCCATCGATGCTAAAAGCCACGTTACTTGCACTCAGGGCTCGGCTTGGACCGATGAAAATGTGTTTATCCGGACGAGCGGTTCTCTGCACAATCGCCAGTGTTGCCCCACTGGCCTGAGCGAAAAGCCGCTGGAATTCCTCGGCCGCATACACTTCACTGGCAGAGGCGTCGTCAGCGACGACGATGTCCCAGCCGCTAAGCTGGGCTAGATCTATGCCTTCAGTACTATTGGAGTGGATTTCCATATTTGTCTCCCTGATCTTTGCCGTACTTTAACCGACATTTCCCAGATAAGCTCTTAAACGACATACCTTTCTCCCACACCCTTACAATTCGTAACCGTTCAGGCCCTTTGGGACCTGCGGCGTCTTGCCTGACCGGGCAACGCGCCCGGCGGTAAATCGCTAAGTCCTCAATCTCTTTCGCAATATATACCTGCCCTGCTGTTTTGCAAACACCTTTTTTCTTCAAAATTCAAGCGGAGGGCCTTTCGCGTCCGATAATGTGCATAACAACTCAAGATGGAGTAGACGGAGGAGCAGCCTTGGATGTGGTGTTGATCAAGCACAAGCACCGCCCGGTTGCCCAGTTTCCCACAAACTCTCGGACGAAACGACATACCTGTCTCCAGCAGTCTTACAATTCAATCTTGGTCTTGCGATCCAGCGTCACCATCTCATCCGCCGCCACGGCGGTGGAACTTTGAGCGGTCAGGTCTTGCAGAAAGACGCCCCGGATCTCTCCGTTGAGTTCCTCGTAAGCACAGGGGCGGATATTCCAGCCTACGGCTATATCGTGACAGATCGGACTGTTCCAAAGGCGCTGTTCCAGCACAGGATCAATCCGCAGTTTCTCCGCATCCGTGTAATAGACGCAAAAAATCCGGCCATCGGCCAGACGGATCAGGTCGGGATAACCCATGTCCCAACCACCCTGGTCAAGCACATTGCCAAGCAACTCCCAGGTTTCGCCCCCGTCGTTTGATGCGATCAGGCCGATCCCCGGCGCTTCCAACGTCAAATTGCGAATCGCCGCCAGCAGCGACCCATCAGCAAGTTTGATCATTGATGGGCTGGTACCGCCGTGTCCAATGGCGATCGGTTCTCGCTTGGACCAGGTGCGGCCCTGATCGTCGGAAAAGGTGCGCAGGAATCCCGGCGTGCCTTGAATGTTGCCGTAGATCACCACTATCCGGCCGCTGTCAAGCTGGACCAAATCCGCCTCACCACCGCCATAACCCTCCTCATCTGGGTCGGAAACAACGACAAACTCCCAAGATCGCAGGTTGTCTTTCGAGAAGCCGGCTAGGGCGATTTCGGTGATGGGGCTCTCGCGATTGCCTGCTTTAAAGTTTTCGGATTGGCGTCGGTATTTATAGCTGGATTTGGATCCCCGCGGGATCTTGTTACACGTAAACATGCCCATGATCGTGCCGTCGCTCAGTCGCACCAAGGTGCTGCTGGTACTGTGGGGGGAAGGCGCCTCAACGGTCATTTCACCGCGATCAGTCTTGATCGTCGAAACGGGACCGATGTGGAGCGGGAACGGCGGCTCCCAGTTGTGGCCGTAGTCGTGGCTCACGGTCCAGTACGTTTCGTAGGTGCGGTAGTCCTGGTCTTGCGAAGGCTCGAACTGCCAGCGGTAAAGCTGCAAACGTGCCCAGAGGAACGGTTCGTCTTCACCCATCACGCCATCGACGTACTGCCCCATCGAGGCACACACGTCCCAGCCGGGATAGGCCGCTAGTACTTCAGGCGGGGTCCAGTGCTCCCCATTGTCTGTGGAACGCGTGATGTAAAACGCTCCGTCACAGGTCAAGTGATGGTCACTGCCTTGCCGATAACCCACCAGCAGGTCGCCGTTGGGAAGGCGCACACCAGTAGGAAACGCCCGATGCCGACGTGGCGGAGAAGCGGCTATGACGACATCTTTGGCGGTCTGGACAAAACGGTTGGATTTGAGAGCCGTTCCTTTTTCCTCCAATAGGCGTTTTCTTTGGGGCCGATGGGTGGCGTCGGGCTAACATGTCGCCCACAGATGATCGAAAGTTGAAACAGGGCGACAGCGTATACCTGGACGGCGGAGGAGTGTTGCAGGGCTATAACGCCGACACGTGTCGAATGAGCGTTCTCGGTGAGCCGGAGGCAGAACATTCGGCCGTTTACGAGACCGTCAAAGAAACGCAAAGGGCAATGATCGACGTGATCAGACCGGGCATACCATGCTGTGAAATTTACAAAACCGGCAGAAGTTTATATAAAAAGGAAGGACTTGGCTACATGGTCAGTACGCGGTCGTTTGGCCATGGCGTAGGCCTGAACGTACACGAAATGCCCGACATGAGTTTGGAAAACGATGAGCCTCTTCAGGAAGGCATGGTGCTGTCGATAGAACCCTGGATAATTGAGCGTGATGGACTGGGTGTTTTCAATTATGAAGATATGGTAGTGGTTCGCAAAAATGGAGCCGAGTTGCTCAGCGAGGACTTTTCGTGAAAGACAGGAAAAAATCCGCCTTTATTGATGTTTGAACGGTCAAATAAACAATGCCCAACCGGTTGTTATTCCCGCGAAGCTTGTCCTCGTGAAAACGGGGAGCGGGCTCTTACCACCGCTTTAGCGGTAATCCAGGCTAATATCGTTCAGGGAAGATGGATCCCCGCTTGTGCTGGGATGACGTTTGGAGACTTCAGCGTTGAATTAGCCATTCAAACATCAATAGTAACTCTGTGCGGCAGAATAAACACGTTAGTGAAGAATGTGGCTTAGCCTGAGGACGTCAGATTGAAAACTCTAGCCGCGGTTTCTCCAAAGACCATAGGGAAAAATTCTTTTTTACAGCCGAGGGCAGCAAGTATTTTTTTGGAAAAGGGTATGTGTTCAAGCTGAGCTAGGCAGTTATCCGAACTGGCAGGGGTGTGTAAAAACATTTCGTAAGAGCGTTTGCTGCAGAACACCAGACTTACAGAGGACAACTCCGGCACTGCCAATAATCCCCACACCGTAAACCTTAGCAGTCGCGCCATTCTCCAGCTACTGCCTTGGCTGAGCCTTGATCAGCAGCGACTCAAAATATATGCCCCGCTCAGTTTCCTCCATGTGGTCTACGTAAGCCCCGAAGTATTTCTTGACCGCCTCGAACTCCGGCAATGCCCCAAAGTCGATCTCTTCGAACTCTTCGAACAGCTCCTCAAACATCATGGACCAAACCCCGGAAATACGCATCTCCGGCCCGTCCGAGCCCGATTCATCCGGCTCATCTGTCGCATCCCTCCGCGCCGCTTCTTTTAGCCGAGCCCAGAGCAATTCGGCGTCAATCTGCTGATTCTTGTAGCTCCATGCTCCCGACTGGGCAGGCAGATAGCGAGCAGCTTGGCTGTAGAGCGGATCCGCTTGAATGGGCTGAAGGTCGTCGCGCCGCAGATCGCGGATGGCCTGCTCCACGCCGGCTACACTACCGATTACCAGATTATTGCCCGCAATCGCAAAAGCCCCCGAAGGCTCATCCTCCTGCTCAGCCGGTGAGCTTCTGGGCATCGCACTAAACATCGCCCCGAACGGATTGTCGCCCGGCAACAGGAAAATCTTGCTGCCCAGAAGCTCTCGCTGGAGTTCTTTGTTTCCCTGGGCGATCATGGTCTCATGGACTCTGCCCAGAGCCGTCTCCAGCACAGCCGCATCACGCACCCCCAGAGCTACCAGCGTCTTGGACGCGGCGGGATCGCTGTAGGGCTTGTCCACCCTCGTCAAAACAGTTACCGGCGAGTTCAATTGGCTGATGATGTCTTGCTGGAAATCCACCGCCGGCCGCCCCGCAGGATCGTTCAGCCCTGTTACCGCCATCATCTGGGCCAAGGCGATATTAATATCCGGGCCACCCGCCGCCTGCACGATCTCGTTTATCTGATTGAAAAGCTTTTCCGGATCATAATTAGCAACCATAAACGAGGCCAAGCCCTTGGTCAGCAGACGATGCCCAGACGTGCTCCCCGAGATCGGCGTCAGCAATGCGATGATCCCACGTTTCTCTTCCGTCACCGCCAGCATTCCCTTGATGCGAAGTTCCTCCATCTGGCTGGGAACAATCTGGGCCACCATCCCCAGCCCGGCGACGTTGTCCAATCCCAGAGCACGAATCACCTTTTCAGCCTGGGGTCTCTTAATAGAATTGATCAGCGAACTGACATCCAAATAGGCCCTCACGTCGCCGGGGCCAAGAGCCTGTAGTACTTCTTGCATTTGGTTGTTATCCGCCAGGCTATCCAGCTCGGCCCCGCCCATCCTGGCCAGCACATCCCTGAGCATATCCCCATCATTGCTCAGCAGGGCCGTCTCCCCTGTGAAGGCATAGCAGGTCGGCTCGGGCTCAGGGCTACGGTGGGACGGCTCACCTTCGGCAGATTCGGCAACAGCAGGAGTGATCGTTTCCATTTGTACCCCCCGCACATCCTCCCGCTGGCGTTTGGCACCCTCATCCACGGCCTTTTCCGCGGCGTTGGCGGCAATCTCCTTTAGGGCAGGCATACTCTCGCCCATGTCGGCGATCACCACAAACTGTGGGACGGGCTCTGGCACCTGAGAGTTTTTCATTCCCATCCGCATGGCCAAGACCACGCGACCCGTCGGCCAGGGAAGCTCCTCGGGCGGCTCGTCTATTTCGAGTTCTTTCCAAGCCTCCTTTAGCTTTTCGTCGAGCTTCTCGCGGACCACCTTTTCCGCCGACTCAATGAACCGCTGCATCGCCGGGTCTTTGTAAAGCCCCCACAAAGAGGTCTTCTTGAGCTTTTCCTGCAGGGCAGTAACACCTTCGGGAACGATCACGTATAAGAAGCTGTCCGCCGGAAACAGGCCGGCCAACTCGCCTTCAATGGCTCCGGCTGCATTGAAACCCGACAAAACAACAGCCGCAATCACGAAGCAGGCAAAAAATCCTTTCTCAAATCGTTTGGCAGGGATCATAATGAGTCCTTTCAGTTATTCTTCTTTCGCTTGTTCTTTCTGAATCGCCTCGACGGCCGGTACTTTGCCCGCCGCTGGATTCTTCTTGTTCACCCTGCCGGCCGGCTGCAAGTAACGATACCCGCTGTTGGGGTTATCCTCGTCGTAGGCGAAGGCATCACGATTAATCACAAAACGCTTCACCACGTCCACGGGAATGGCAAAATTCAGCCCGCCCAGATATATGTACCCCATAGAGGTAACACCAATTACCTCGCCTTTGAGGTTGAACAGAGGCCCGCCGGAATTACCAGGGTTCACAGCCGTGGTGGTCTGGATGTAGAGTCGGCCCTGGAAGTATCGATTTTTGGTGGAGACGATGCCCTGGCTGACTGTTCTTGTGAGCCCCAGCGGGTTGCCGATGGCAAAAACCTCTTGGCCGGCCTCGAGCTCATCCGTTCGACCCAGGTAGGCGTACTTGAAGGTGTCGCCTTCGCCGTCAACCTTCATTAGGGCCAAATCCACGAAGGCATTCAGGGCGATGATTTTGACCTTCTTATAGTTCTTCTGCTCGTAGCCGGTTTTTGTCCGCCGGAACACCGTAACTTTTATGCGCGTCTCCCCGGAAATCACGTGATAGTTGGTAATGCAGTAGCCGTCAGGAGTGATCATGAATCCTGAGCCCTGCCCGCCGGGGCTGGTCACCATGACCACCGCCTCGCCGAATCGCTGGGCATTATCCTCGATGGTTGTCGGCTGCAGCAGGGCCGTTCGGAACATCTGCCAGCCCGCAGACTCCTTCTGTTCAGAAGGGGGCTTCTGCTTTGCCTCCGGTTTGCCCTTGGAGGTTTTCTCTTCGGATTTTTCGATACGCACAACCTTTGATCGCGGCAGCCGCAGTACGGTAACACCCAGGTCCACGATCACCACGTTTTTATCGCTCTTGAGCACTTGTCCGCTGACCTGGTGTCCGCCTTTGAGGATGACCGTATCGGCCGTAGCTGCTGAGACCACAAAAAACGATACTGCAATCGCCGCGAAGCATATTCGCCGGGAATTCATAATCCCCTCCTTTCACAGACCAGACCTACTGAGATATTCCGCACGAGCAGATTATAGGTATTTGCGTTTGGCGGTACAAGAGAATATTATATGGCCAAGCGATGAGGCTTCCACGGCAGTTATTTTCTGGAGGGACACACATGGCCGCCACCCCAAAACCTTTACCCATCAGATGGATTTTTACGCTTGCTCTATGCTTGCTGAGTCTGCAGAGCGCTTTGGCCGAGGCGGAGCAGGACAAAACACCAACCGAGGCCAAGCCCAGCCGCCTTGCCCAGTATTACGGCTTTGGCCCAATGGAAATTCTCAAGCTCCAATGGAAGCTCGGCCAGCCCATTATCGCCGACATTAACGCCGACGGGCTCAACGATCTGATTTTCATTAATAACCGCAAGGCCAGGATCGATCTGCTTTTGCAAAAGAAGGATTTCGACCCCAGCGAATACGTTCCCATCGACATCCTCGACGAAGACGTGAACGACATTTTTGGCCGAGAGAAGTCCTGGCGATTCAAGCGTTTCAGCTACGATCTCGATGTCGAAGCCACCAGCCTGGTGCTGGCGGACCTCAACGCCGATGACCGGCTGGACTTGGCCTTTTATGCCAAGGACGCTCTGCGCGTCGTTTTGCAGGATGAGCCCAAGCCCCAGCCCGCCGAAGAAGCCAAAGGAGCAGAGGCCGAAGACAAAAGGCCGAGCGGTCCGCGCGAACCCGTCTGGATGCCGGCCAAGAAGATCGATATTCGCGAAGGCCTTTCCACCAGCCGGGCACTGGCCGCCGGTGACCTGAACTCCGATGGCCGGGCGGACCTGGCCTTGTTGGCCGCCGAAGGAACCTTTGTGCTCATGCAAAAATCCGACGGCACACTCGCCCAACCGGAAAAGTTCTACTCGGCCGGCCAAAAACCTAAACAGCTTCACATCGCCGACGTCAACGGCGATAAACGCCTCGACCTGGTGGTCATCACCGCTGAGAAGGAATTCCCCGTGCGTCTGCGCTATCAGAGTAATACCGGCAAGCTGGGCCCGGAGGTCCGCTACGACCTGCCGAGCCCCCGCGTCCTGGAGATAGCCAGCCTCGCCCAGAGCCCGCAGAGCTACTTCCTCTGCGTCAACCGCCTCAGCGGGCGCATTCAGATATCTACCTTGGCCCCGAACACTCGGCGAGAAGAGTTTCCCGTCTTCACGTATCCTTTGCCGGCCACCGAATCGCCTGAGAATCGTGACATTGTGGCCGCCGACGTTGACGGCGACGGACTCGAAGACGTCGTCGTCTCTGACCCCTCAGGTGAGTTTCTACTCTTCCGCGGTGCTGCTGTTGCGGGCCTGACTGGCCCCCAACGCTTCCCCGGCTTGACCGACATGCGCAAACTCGTCGCCGGCGATCTGGACGGCTCCGGCAAACAGGCCATCGTAGCCCTGAGCATCGAAGAAAAGATCATCGCCATCAGCCGAATGACCGACGGCAGGCTGAGTTTTCCAGAGTCGGTCAGCATCGCCGACGAACCCTTGGCCATGGACCTGGCCGACATCAATGGCGACGGTCAGCTTGACCTGCTCTACATCGCTCGCCAGAAAAAGGAAAAGAAATATTTCTATTTCCTGCGGACCGTGCTCAGTGTCGGCCGCGACAACGCCCAGCCCGGGCCCGAGCTCGAACTCACCGAGCTCAAGGACAAGCCTCAGGACCTGCGTGCCGGCGATATTGACCACGACTCCCGGCCGGACGTGATGGTCCTTCGACCTTATGGGCCGCTGCTGCTGCTCCGACAGAGCCAACCGGGCGAATTTAGCCAGGTCACCAAGCCGGATATCTATTCAGGACTCGTCGCCGATGTCCAGCCAAGCTCCCTCTCGCTCTCTCCACTCGGACCCCAAGGCGGCACAGCCGTGCTGCTGGCCAAGAAGAACTTCGCCCGAGCAGTCGTCTTCGACCCCGCCAAGGGCTGGCAGGTCGTGGACCAGTATCAAGCTTCCGATCGGCAGAGCAACCTCACCGCTGCCGTCGCTTGCCTGCTGCCCGGCGACGAGGCCTTGGCCGTTGTCGTCTATGATGCTGCCCGGGCAAAGCTCGAAATCCTCACTCAGCAGCCCGATGGCACTTATCGCACCGACCGGGACATCAAGATCGGATCCGTCTCGGCCAAAAAAATGCTCACCGGAAATTTCGGCGGCCCATCGCCGTTGAGCATTCTGCTGGCCGGAACGCACAAGATGATTCTGCTGCCGGTCGCCGGCCAAACCCATCTGCTCCAGAAGCTCGCTTCCTTCGAGTCCGACATCAAAAAAGTCCGCTACGGGGCCATGGCCGTCGGGGATATTAATGCCGACGACCTGCCGGAGATTGTCGTCATCGACCAGGCCCACAATCGCCTGGAGATACTCACCTTTGACAGCGAAGGTGAGTTGACTTCCGCCAGCAAGTTCAAGGTCTTCGAAGAGCCGCGTGCGGGCCGATCCAAAAGCCGCGAACCCAGGATTGTCCTTCTCGGCGACCTCACCGCCGACGGAAAAAATGACCTCATCCTCGTCGTCCACGACCGAATTATCATCTACCCGCAGGATTGATTGCCGTGAATAACTTCGCCTGCGCCGAGCCGTGGATTATAGCGTGATATTAGGGAGCCCACGCACGCAAATGCGTTTTAGGCTACAATAGGCTTGTATTCCAATTGAGAGAAATCACAGTGGATGGTAAGAATGAGCTGCCTACGCCACGCCGTAAACCGACAGACCATATAATTAATTCAGTGAAGGCCTTGCTTGCTACTGTGCCGTTTACAGGGGGGATCGCCTCGGTAATTGCCGACTATGTTCCAAAATCGACAGAGCGTGCGGTCTGGAAAGCCATAGAGTATCTGAACGCAAGGTTGGACGCCTTGGGCAATCGAATCGATCGTAATACCGTCGATGAAGATGAGTTTTCTGACTCCATTAAGTCGTTTCTGAGGCTTAGTCAGAGGAGTTCTCAAGACGAGAAACTAAAAGCGGCAGCGAATATCTTGGCCAATATCATGCTAAAAGATGGGGATCCTGACAAACTATCCTACTCAGAGCTTGATCATTTCTCCAGATGTGTTGAATCGCTGTCTATAGGCGCACTTCGCGTACTTGGTGAATGCTATAGTTTTGCCAAACGACACCCCTTGAACAAAACTGCGGAAGGATTCAGGGTCAACTCTGGAGAACTAATCCGACAAATAGAAGAACAGTCTCCTGATCTCATTATGTCTTTAGTGACTGAGCTGGATTCTTGGAATTTGGTTCAAGATGGCTCGAGACAGAGTTTTGCGAGAACTTATGCAGAGATACGCGGGATGTCCTATTGCTCTAATATCCCCTTGCATCTCACTAGGATGGGTATTAAATTTGTCGAACACATTCTTCGAGTAGAGGACTGAATCACCAGTTGGATCCCAAATTGCATCTCCCCACCGACTCGGCTATGGTAGTGTAGGCACGAAGACAGCCACAAGAAACAGAGACACATTAAATGCCGGACTATAAAACTCAGCTCTCATTAGCAAAACCCCAAAACTGTGCACTATTGGTTATTGATGTCCAAGAGAAACTGATTAATACCATTGCTAATGCAGGGGCTGTAATCGCTAATATTACAGCGCTGATCAAAACAGCCCAGCTCTTCCAAGTCCCTATTGTGGTAACCGAACAGGAAAAGCTCGGCCCAACCGTACCTGTGCTCAAAGAATTACTGCAAACATACCAAGCTTACAATCCCATAAGCAAACAATCCTTCAGTTGTTGTAGAAATGGCCCATTTAGCCAAGCCCTGGAAAAGACGCATAGAAAACATCTACTGATTACCGGCATCGAAGCCCATATTTGCGTCAGCCAAACAGCCCTTGATTTGTTAGCCAACGATTACCTTGTCCAGATCATAGCAGATGCCACTTCTTCTCATAGCCCCCAAGACCACCAAGCAGCCATTGATCGGCTCGCAAGTGCCGGCGCAACAATCACCACAACCGAAGCCCTGATCTATGAACTAACAGCCAGCGCCCAAACACCACTATTCAAGCAAATATTGGCCATAGTCAAAGACAGGAGAAACAGTTTCGACCAATAGGCTGAATTCACCCACAACACCAACACAAAGCCTGCATCTGCCCATTGATTCGGCTATAGTAGGGAGACGACTTATGTTGAGAGCTGTTCCACCACGCTAGGAATTGTTGGTTCTTATTAAGGGAGTTCAGATGACCGAGGGACCGGATATCAGATCAGACTGGAATCAGCATATGCGACAGAATGTCCTCAACTGGCTGGTCGGTGATGGGGAGAAGCATCTGTGCACGAATGCTTTACTGCTGCTTGGTAATCCGTATTTGTTTCAGAAGGAGGTCTTTTTTCAACAGTTCGATGAAGTGGAGCAGGTTGGTCTCTTTCACAACGCCGTGGTCAACGGCAAAAAGGTCACTTTCATCGAGCCACTTTTCGGAGCACCAATGACTGCTATGTACGTCGAGATATTAGCCGATATGGAGGTCCAGAACATTATAGCTTGCGGATATGTCGGTGGTATCTCTTCCACGGCAAGAATCGGAAGTTATGGCTTGGTCACTGAAGCGCGCGGGCTTGATGGTACAACTCAAGCCTACTCGCCGTCTCGCTCGACATTTTCGGCCTCTGATCTACTCGTTAAAAAGTTGCAACAGCAACTTACTCAACGAAGTCTAGCGTATCAAGCAGGCTCTATTGCCAGCATAGATGCTCTATTGCTGGAAGACGATAGGATGATCCAGAATTTCCGGGACGCTGGTCATTGCTTCGTAGACCTGGAGACATCGTGTTTGTTCGCTTTGGGAACCCTGAGAAAGTTTCAAGCTGCCGCACTGCACATTGTCACTGATAACCCAACCAACAAGACTATCGACAGTGGATATGAACATGAGGCGTGCTTCACCGAGCAGATACAAATGGCGCTCGATGTGCTAACGTCGCTGGATTAGATGATAGAACCGCGTGTGGGCTTTCACAACTTTGTTGCCCGTTGGAGCCTGCATCCGCCAGCCAATTCGGCTATGATGCTTGGCGGCAAATGATTCACTAACTGCAAAACGCAACGCCCATGCTGGAAAAGCTTCCCATCCTGAAGAAGTACCTCCGGGAAAAATGGCTGAGCACGCCGGTGTTCGGCTGCGTTCTGATTGGGGGCGACAGCTCCCGCATGGGCTCGGCTAAGCATCTGCTCACCAAGGACGGCCAAACCATGCTGGTCCGGACAATCGAATGTCTCGAGCAGGTCGTCGGCTCAAACGTCGTCATCTGCGGAGCAGGAAAAGTCCCCGAGAGCCTGGCCCGCTTCAAGCGCCTTCCCGACGTCCCCGACGCCCAGGGCCCGATGTCCGGCGTATTGGCTGGGATGCGCTGGCGGCCGAGGGCTTCCTGGCTCGTTGCTGCTTGTGACCTGCCGGAGCTGAGCCCGGCTGCCCTGGAATGGCTGCTCTCCACCCGGGCCCCCGGCATCTGGGCCAGCCTGCCGAGTCTGGATGGCTCACAATACGTCGAGCCCCTCTTAGCCCATTATGATTTTCGCGCTCGCCCATTGTTGGAACAGTTAGCTGCTCAGGGCAATTTCCGCCCCGGCCGCATCGCCTCGCACCCAAAAGTCCGCATCTTCCCCGTACCTCCGCATCTGCAAGCCGCCTGGCGAAACGCAAACTCCCCCCGAGACCTCAAAAACGATGCCTTCTAGCCCCGTATTATGCCCCAAGCTTGAACTTTCCCACCGAATGTGCTAAAAAGCTGGCCAAAAGTTCGTTTGCGTTGCTTGCAGGAGTAGACTCTTTGACCGGCGGCTTGACTAGCCAATTATCGGACAGCCTCAAATACCTGATAATGCATAACGGTATAGGATGGGAGTGCCACCTTTGATAACACCTCCCCTGCCTCAACGCCGAGCGGAGCTGGGATGGCAAGCTGACCTGATATGCGGTATAATCACCGGGGGCTGATCAATTGGTTGTGTGCAGGGTATGGAGCCTTTGTCGAAGAGGGGAGGAAGGGACTCTGACCTGGATGAGCACGAAGGAATCTCCTAACCAAAGGAGCAATGTATGTTCAACGGCATTTTCAACATCCCCAAACCGATGAACGAGAAGGTTCTCGCCTACGCCCCTGGCTCACCGGAGCGAGCGGAGCTTAAGGCCGCCTTGCAGCAGTTGCTCGCCCAGCAGACCGAGGTGCCGATGGTCATCGCCGGCAAGGAGGTACAGGGCGACACGACGGCCCCCATGGTCTGCCCCCACGACCATCAGCACGAACTGGGCCGCTATCACCTCGGCAATGCCTTCTGCGTCGAGCAGGCGATCTCCGCCGCCAACGAGGCCAAGCCCGAATGGGCCGCCATGAGTTGGGACTGCCGGGCTACCGTTCTTCTCAAAGCCGCCGACTTGCTCTCGACGAAGTACCGCGCGATCGTCAACGCCGCGACTATGCTGAACATGTCGAAGACGGCCTACCAGGCGGAGATCGACTCGGCCTGTGAGTTGATCGATTTCTGGCGGTTCAACCCCTACTACATGCAGATCATCTACGGCGATCAACCGACCTCGCAGCACGGCGTGCTCAACTACATGGACCATCGCCCGCTGGACGGATTTGTGCTGGCCCTGACTCCGTTCAACTTCACCTCCATCGCAGGCAATCTACCGACCGCCCCGGCTCTGATGGGCAACACCGTCGTCTGGAAGCCGGCCAGCAGCGCCGTGCTGCCGGCACACTTCATTATGAATATCCTCAAGGAGGCCGGCCTGCCGGACGGCGTGATCAACATGGTGCCCGGTTCCGGGCCGGTCGTCGCCCCGCCGGCATTGGACCACGTGGACCTCGGCGGCGTGCACTTCACGGGCAGCACGAGGGTCTTCAGTACCATCTGGCTGGCCATCGGCTCCGACATCCGCAAGTATATCTGCTACCCGCGGATCGTCGGCGAGACCGGCGGCAAGAACTTCATTCTCGCTCATACTTCCACTGACATCGACGCCCTGGCCACTGCCTTGCTCCGCGGGGCCTTCGAGTATCAGGGGCAGAAATGCTCCGCCGCCAGCCGGGCCTACATCCCCGACTCGATCTGGCCGCAGGTCAAGCAGAAGCTGCTGGACGACACAGCCCAGGCCCGCATGGGGGATGTCTGCGACTTCACCAACTTCATGGGCAGCGTGATCGACCAGAACGCCTTCACCTCAATCAGCGAATACATTGACTTCGCCAAGAGCTCCCCGGACTGCGAAATCCTCTGCGGCGGCAAGTGTGACAGCACAAGCGGCTACTTTATCGAGCCCACCATTGTTCTCACCAAGGAGCCGAAGAACAAGATGATGGTCGAGGAAATCTTCGGCCCGGTGCTGACGGTGTTCGTCTATCCCGAGAAGCAGTACAGCGAGACGTTGGACCTCTGTGACCAGACCTCCCCGTATGCCCTGACCGGGGCCATCTTCGCCACTGACCGTGCCGCGATTCGCCTGGCCATGCAGAAGCTGCGTTACGCAGCCGGCAATTTCTACATTAACGACAAGCCCACTGGCGCGGTCGTCGGCCAGCAGCCCTTCGGCGGCACCCGGGCCAGCGGCACCAACGACAAGGCCGGCAGCTGGCTCAACCTCGAACGCTGGGTCAGTCCCCGAGCCATCAAGGAGAACTTCATGCCGTCGCGCGACTTCCGCTATCCCTACATGGCCAAAGAGTGATCCCATTGCGGATTTCAGATTTCGGGGGCCATCTCACTTGTGGGCAGAAACTGTGGCTTGTCCACAACCAGCATTCTCCTTCGGCGCCGCTCCATCCGTGCGTCAACCCCGAGCGGAGACGCACGGAGTTGGGCTGTGAGATGTTCAGGATAGATGCTTGTCTCATACAGGCCACATCGCGTAATCTGTATGCGTGTGTCGATTCAATATGCTTCCAGCACATCCAGAACCAAGGGAAAGCGGGTTATCATGGCCAAGAAGTCAATTCCCAAGATACGTTCATCCAAACTTTCTCAAAGCCAACTCAAGCAGATGGCGATGGGCCTGCGAGCTATCAAAGCAAAGGTCATCTCCCCAGCCACGGTCCAGACTGCCGGATGGGTACGGTGGAAGTGTCAGTTCGGCTGCGGAGGCTTCGGAACCAGTTTGGTTTGTCCTCCGCATACCCCTAACCCAGCGGACACTCGCTTGATGCTAGATGAATACAAGCGAGCCGTCCTGTTTGAGGCTCCCCTTGGCAAGGCCAAGAAGATCGCGGCGGCTCTGGAGCGGAAGCTGTTTTTGGTAGGTTATTATAAAGCCCTGGGTTTAGGAGCCGGACCCTGCAGTCTGTGCGACTCCTGTGCCTTCGAGGAGGGTTGCTGTCACCCGCATCAAGCCCGGCCTTCCATGGAGGCCTGTGGTATCGACGTTTTTGCCACGGTTCGCAGCCACGGCTTTACTATCGATGTAGTCCATACCCGCAAGGCCCCACAACACTATTTCGGTTTGGTCCTGGTGGAATAGCTCTCTTATGTTGCACTATTCTGCGGCTTTTTGACGTCAGAAAGACGACCATGTACTCCCCTCTGATACCACCCCCCCGTGCCTCAACGCCGAGCGGAGAGGATGGCTGCGGGTTGGGGTGGCGAGACAACGTCTCCCTGAACATGGAATCCTAACATAAACTCTGGTATCATCCATAAGGGCAGCCTAGCCAACGTTCGATATTACCTTTAGGAGGGATAATGGTGATAACTGAGAAGATCAATATCTCTTGGTTTGTTCTGGGCCTTGCCGTAGCTCTCGTTGGATGTGGGCGTAGCACTCCAACGACCGATGTGACGGAATATCTCGGAAAGTCTGACGAAGAGATCAAGGAGATGTTGGGAGAGCCAAGCGGGCGTGGAGACAGCGAAGCACAGGCTCGATTGCAGCAAATGGATAGACAATTGATGCAACAGCACTTCCAGGAGAAGCGGCTTGTCTACCGCCAGGAGGTATCACCACTGCCGAAGCCGCTGGTAACTTTGGAGCTGATTATCTCAAAGGACGGCGTATGTAAGCAGATTCTCGGACAGACGACTGGGTTTGATACCCCGGAGGCACTGTTAGACGCAATCGGATTGGGCGATCTCGATAAAGAAGAAAGTAGCCGGGACCGACTGGGAGTAACCTACAGCATACCGCGATATACATTGGTTCAGGTGCACCGCCCGTCAAGCATGATTCGGCAATACAAGAACTTCAGCGTTGCTCGCTGATCTCAGCCGCCATTGGTGCGAATCGAATGGCGGCAACTATACCTGATACCATCCCCCCACCCTGCCTCAACGCCGAGCGGAGAGGCTGTGATGGCATCTCCACGCGGATTCGGATAGGATTGGGGGGAAGGTAGCCAAGCCCTTAGTTTCTGGACAAGGAATAGGCATCGTGTGGCTACTGATCGTTTTCATACTCTATCTGGCTCTGCTCGCCGCAATCGGAGTGTACTGCGTTCGATTTAATCGCACACTGGCCGACTTCGTGCTCGGCGGGCGTCGGCTGGGGCCGTGGGTTACAGCTATCAGCGCCCAGGCCAGCGATATGAGCGCTTGGCTGCTCATAGGCCTGCCAGCAATGGCCTATGCTGCTGGACTGAGTGTACTTTGGGCAGTGATCGGTTGCGCGATAGGCACTATATTCAACTGGCTGGTAATAGCTCCGCGGCTCCGTCGTGAGGCGGGTAAGACCGGCGCTTTGACCATCCCGGACTACTTGGCAACTCGTTATAGCCACGGTCGCTTGCCGTTGGTCCGAATTGTCTCTGTAATCGTGATCCTCCTGGCCTACGCTACCTATATCGCCTCCCAGTTCATGGCAGCCGGGAAGATCTTCGAAACAACCTTCGCCGAACTTGAGACTCCTTGGGGTTTCGTGTCCATAGGCTACCACACGGGCATCCTTCTTGGCGTGGGGATCATCCTTCTGTATACGTCAATGGGAGGTTTTACGGCAGTGGCCTGGACCGACCTTGCCCAGGGCATACTAATGGTTCTCACGGTGCTGGTGCTACCTTTGGTTGGTCTAATGGCCCTTGGCGGCCTGCCAATGCTTTGGAGTAAATTGCACAGCGTCAATCCGAACTTGTTGGGTCTTTCTGGAGCCGAAGGTACGAGTGGATTGGCCTTCTGGATGGGTGTCTGCGTGGGAGGACTATCCTGGGGATTGGGTTATCCCGGTCAGCCACACATTCTTGTGCGTTTCATGGCTTTGGGCGATCCCAAGAATATGCGGCGGGCAGCTCTGATCGGCATCGTCTGGGTGTTCTTGGCCATGTTTGGCGCTGTCTTTCTTGGACTTGTTGCCCGAGTGATGATCGGACCTCTGGTAGACGTCGATCATGCCATGCCAGCACTGGCGGTCCAGCTGATGCATCCTGCCCTGGCCGGGGTCATGATCGCTGGGGCCGTGGCTGCCATGATGAGTACTGTGGATTCACAACTGCTCGTCGCTGCTTCAGCCGTGGAGGAGGATATCTATATTCGTCTACTGGGCGGCCACCCGCGGAACCGCACAGCCGTATGGATCGGCCGTATCACCGTACTGGCACTCGGTGCAGCTGCCGTCCCGATAGCATGGAATCGCCAGAGCGTCTTCCAGACCGTCTTCAACGCATGGGGCGTGCTGGCTGCAGGCTTGGGTCCCGTGGTTATCCTCGGACTGCTCACAAAGCGCACGAACCATTGGGGTGCCGTGGTGGGTATTCTAGTCGGACTGGTTATCGCCCAGTTCTGGGGCACGGTCAAACCCTTCTTCGGGGGAGATAGCCTTTTCGTAAACGGCCTCATTCCCGGCTTTGTCCTCAACCTCCTCCTGGCCTACCTTGTAAGCCTCGCGACCAGCCGTTCCCGGCCGTTTACCAAGGCTGGCTCCATGGACCAAAACTGCACAAAGCACGGAATGGAGGCTGCAAAGTAGCCGTATAAGTTGTGGAAAAAACACGTTCTCAAGACTTCCGCGCGTGGATTAGTGGATTATAGGATATAACCGGCCATCTCTCCCCTGTGCCTCAACGGAGAGCGCATGCCCGGCCAATTCCTCGGCTGGCGTTGGATTAACGGATATCCGGGGCAGGGCAAAGTCATTCGCAGAAGTGCGGGTAGCCGCAGTCCCTGTGCAGTCCGATCTATAACGTGACTCGCAGGGTTACTATCTTCTTGGCCTCCACTTTCAGGCATACCTTCTGCTGGTCTATTTGCAGCTTCTCCTGCAGATCTGTTTCCATCAGATTGACTAGCTCGGCCTTGCTGAAGGGAAAGCCCAGGCGAACGGCACCATCCACCGTCCTGCTGGTTGGATTACTGAGGCGGATGATCAGCGAGTCGTCCCATTCCCCTCTTTTCATGGCGTTGAGCACCAAGCCGTCGCCTTCAATTCCAACAAATGAATCTTCAGTTGGACAATCCCCCTTCCCCGGCCCAGCAGCCGCAACTACAAAGTCAACGTTGAATTTCTCGGCCTCATAAAGCACATCCCCTTGGTCCCAATTCCCTTTGTGCGGCAAAACCGCATATTCAAATGTGTGAGTCCCCTGCAGTTGAGGGCCCGACTCATCATAAAACCGGGCCATTCTAACGGAGTTCCACGCCCGGTGACAGCGAAGCAGAGTCAGGGCAATCGTCCGCTCAGGGTCATCCACCGCCTCGTACACCGACAGCCCCCTATTCATCACCGCCAGCCCCAGCATCCCATCTGAGAGATCCACGAAGTTCTGATGAGGTTGGCAGGGATTGTAAGGCTCGCACCAGCCGTCCGTGTCCGGCAACGGTATATCTCTGGCCAACACATCAAACGGGACCTCGGCATAGACCTTGTCGGTCTTTATTTTGCTGGGGAACCGAGTCCTGAAAATGTGATCCTCGACGTTATTCTCAATAGTCGTCTTGATTCTCAAGAACCGTTCGCCCTGATTCAGCCTGTAAACAGTCCTGACATTAAGTGGCCTGGTTTCGTTAGCCCGGGCCTGGCCATCATAAGTGGCTTTCAACGGCACATCCAAAGTTATACTCGCCTGGATAGCCGCGGAAATCAACCCATCTTCGACAACAGTTATATCCGCCCGAACTCCACTGCTGCTGATAGTCTTGTCCTTTGGCGGAAACCTCTTGGTCCAGTAGTCACCGACATCACCGCGGTCTTCGAAGGTGTTCAATTTCTCCAGCTTCTGCCCCGTCTCCAGGCATTCAACATTGACTGAACCGTCTCGATTTACCTTCACCCGCAGATATGCATTCTCCATTACGTTCAGGCCCCTGACCATAGTTCCCCCGCTATGAGGGGATTTCTCCGCGGGTATAATCCTATAGGCCCTGTATCCCAGAGCCGGCATATTCTCAGCCTCAAAACTCATCCGAAAGCGGTCGCAAAATATGCTGTGAGGCTGCTCATTCGGATGATTGAACACCGCGAAATTATCAAACCGTTCGTTTATCTGACACGCAATCTCCTTGCCGTCGATCGCACAAAGCCTGAATCCTTCCATATTACGTTCTTTGTCCAGGTCAAATTCAGCGTTCACCACCTGACTCGTGCATCTTGGCAGAGGATTAAAAACTATCAAAACAACTTCGTCGGCAGCACTGTTAGATGTATCTATCCTGCCGGCGATGTTTATGGCCGCGTCGTTCACCATCCCCTGGGCCAACATGTTCACCGTTCTGAGCCGGTAACGTACGTCCTCATCTACGGTGTCTCTCCCGCACCCGCCCAAAGAGTCGTGAGCATGGTTCTGCAGAAGAAGATGCCAGGCCCTGTCCAGCATGAATCTGGGGTACTCGCAGCCCATAGTCGAGACAATCGCGGCCAGCGGCTCGGCAACTCTCTGAAGCACGAACTCCGCTCTCCTGTTCATGTATTTCGTCGGAATGCGGCAGGACTGCACGTCCGTATATACCTCTATCAGTTCCGGCACTATCCTGGTGTTGTGCCGCATTTCTCCTCTAAGGATCTTGAGCTTATCCAGGTCAAGTTCCTTACAGGCCAGCTCCACAAAATCAGGCAGGGCACCTTGGGCCACCTTCTTGCCGTTGGTAATTCTCTTGTTAATCTCCTTGATGATCTTCGTAGTCAGAGAAAAGGGACCTGTGCAGTCATCACACTCCGGAGCCAGGGCCCACGAAGTCATCCATTGACCGAGATCCTTGTCTTCCAGTTCCTTGACGGCAGCTTCAATTTCCTCCGGATGCCAGCCTATGGGCGGCTGATGGAATTCATAGGGGCTGGCCGAGCCGCTGCCACAGATTCTCAGAGGCTTGCCCCCCTGCTGCCATTTGTAGGAACCTTCGTGCCAGCGGCGCTTGTAAGCTATGGGGCGGTCAACAAGTTGAAAAAAGCACACCCTGGTGAAGTTGCCCAGCTTGATTCCCAGTATTTGCGTCCCGTCGGGACCCTCCCAGATATAGAAATTCTCCGGCGACTGATCGGGAGTGATCCCCCGGTAGAAAATTATGCTGTTCAGGCCGAACCCCTTCATGATTTGCGGCATCTGGCTGACCTGGCCCCAGGAACTCGGAGTGTACCCCACCTTCATGTTGCCGCCGTATTTACGACCAAGCCTTTCCCCCCAGAGAAAATTGCGCACGATCGATTCACCGGAAAGCTGGTTCTCCGTCGGCAGAACGTACCACGGTCCGATTAGCAGCCTGCCCTGTTTGACATAATCAATCACCTTTTGCTTATTCCCCGGCCGGGCTTCCAGGTAGTCGTCCAGCAGGATGGTCTGACCGTCAAGATGAAAGCACTTGTAGTCGGGGTCCTTCTCCAGCATCTCCAGAACACTGTCCATCATCTCAACCAGGAGAACGCGAGTCTTCTCAAACGGAAAACGCCATTCTCTGTCCCAGTGAGTCAGGCTCACCACGAAGATGTTATTCTTGAGTTCCATTCCATCCTTCCTAGCCCGCCCAGGCCCATGTTCACTGGACTTCATTCGCCCAGAATCACATCCAGAGCATCCGCCAGATCCTTGCATTTCCTATATATCAAGGGCCCCACCCCGCTGGCCTCGATGTTGCCCCCTTCGATCCCGATGGCCGCAAATCCAGCCAGACGAATCGCCACCACTCCTGCTCCCGAATCTTCAAGCCCCACCACTTTGGCTCGCCTGCCCGGATCCAAGCCTAACCCGACCCTGGCGATCTCCGCATAAAGCCACGGATGCGGCTTAGGCGAAAGCTCTCCCAGCGTACCCGCCTGGCCTTGTCCCGGCTGAAATCCCGCCGTTATTATCGCGTCGTAAAAATCTTTCGGATCCCCCATTCCCACAGTCCGAAACACCGCCACGATCTCCGGCCAGGCCTTCTCGTACAGCCCCGAGGTCACCAGTCCAATCTTCACTTTCTCTTCCTTGAGTCTCATCAGGAACTCTTTCAGCCCCGGACTGGGCACGAAGGCGTCGGCCCGACCTCTGCCGCTAAGAATCTCCGCCATCTCCCGCCGGGTGATCTGGAAGTAGTGTTCACGCGCTTCTTCGACCGTCCTGTCCGGACAGTATTTCTCAATGCAGTGCTGCAAATGTTCCGACACTGAGTGCCCGCTGACATACGGCTCGTCCTCGGCCGCCAGCTCAAACTTCGAATCCGCCAACAGCCTGGCCACGGTCTGTTCGATTATCCAGGTCCAGAAATGCTCGCTGCGCACGCTCGTCCCGTCCAGATCCATCAGCACGACTTCTATCGGCTGTTCCGGTTCTGCAGCGCGCACCGGATAGTACGCCGGATAACCCATAGCCGATTTGACATAGGCCAGCGTCCTGTCTTCGAAAGCGATGAACTCCACCTTGCGGTCACCGGTGGCCGTGATCGATACCACGCCGTCTTGCCCGACCGTGAAGATACCATCGCTACATTCTTCCAAAGGCAGCATACCGGAATGGTCTGGAATCTCGCCGATGCCCGGTATGTTCAGCGGACTTGTCATATTCGTAACCGTTCAGGCCCTTTGGGAGCTGCGACGTCTCGCCCGACCGGGCAACGCACCCGGCAGTAAAACACCAAAGCCTCAATCTGTTTCGCAATATACACCTGCCCTGCTGTTTTGCAAGCACTTTTTTTCTTCAACATTCAAGCGGAGGGCTACGTGCGCCCGATAATGCTACCAACAGCCCAACATGGAGCGGCCGGTCATGATGCTGGCCCGTGGGGGCTATGCTATCAACATGTTCCTTTACTGTCGCCGAGTTATCCACAGCCTTGCTGCGCCGGCTCTTTGTGGGCCGCTCCGCAAGACCGTGGATAACGTCGGGAATGGTATCAGGATGAACCGCTCAACGTGAAAAGAGGACTGATATTCAGCAGAAGATTTGTTGTTGACAGATCGTCTTTGCTCATAGAAGATCGTCTTGACTCATAGAAGGTCGCTACGATGGCTACAACCAGGTTTAAGAATCTAGAATCAAGATGTTGGCAAATCGGCGAAACAGACGGCTAAAGCTGCTACTCCTGGTAGCTTTGTTCATTCTGGCGATACCCGCTCAGGCACAGGCCTATATCGGTCCAGGTGCGGGTTTTGCCCTGTTCGGCTCGTTCTTAGTGATGTTTACCGCCTTAGCGTCCGCGGTCTCTGCCCTGTTCACCTGGCCGATACGCTATGTCATTCGGGCAATCCGCCGTAGACGCGCTTTTGCCCGGAGCCGAATCAAGAGATTCGTGATCCTGGGGCTGGACGGCATGGATCCGGAATTGACCGAGAGCCTTCTGGCTGAGGGCAGACTGCCGCACCTGGCAAGCCTTCGCGATAAAGGCTGTTTCAAACGGCTGGCAACGACCGTTCCTTCTATGTCCCCGGTGGCCTGGTCCAGTTTTCAGACGGGAGTCAATCCCGGCAAACACAATATCTTTGATTTTTTAACGCGCGATAAGCAAACATATCAGCCCCGGCTTAGCTCCACGGACATCAGAGGACCACGACGTACGATCCGTCTGGGCAAGTATCAGTTTCCACTGGGCAAGGCCGATATCCGCCTGCTGCGCAGGAGCACACCGTTTTGGAAGATCCTCGGCGAGCACGGAATCTTCAGCGCCGTCATCCGGGTGCCGATTACTTTTCCGCCGGAGAAGTTTCGCGGCGTACAGTTGTCCGGAATGTGCGTCCCCGACCTGCGGGGGACACAAGGGACGTTTTCTTTTTATACGACTGCAAGCAATAGCCGGGGCGATCACACCGGAGGTGAAAGATATAGTGTGACCAGGGAAGGTGATACGATAGCGGCGGAACTCATTGGGCCCGAGAACCCCTTGCGCAGAGACAAGGGGATTCTGAAATGCCCCTTTGTGATAACCATTACTGGTCCGTTATCAGCCAGTATCAAGATAAACGGTTCAACTTACAAAATTGAGAAAGACAAATATACCGAGTGGATAAAGGTCAGCTTTAGAGTAATCCGGGGCATGAAGGTGCACGGTATCTGCAAGTTTCTCTTGCAGCAGACCTCGCCCGAGTTTCAGTTGTACGTAACCCCTATCAATATCGACCCCGAGAAACCGGCCATGCCCGTAAGTTACCCTGCCGTTTACTCGACTTATCTTGCCAAGCTTCAGGGACCATTCGCTACCCTGGGGCTGGCTGAAGACAGCTGGGCCCTGAACGAGAAAGTTCTGGTGGACGCGAGTTTCATAGAACAGTGTATCCAAATGGACCTCGAACGGGAGAAGATGTTTTTTGACGCTTTGGATAAGGTCAAGCACGGCTTATGCGTGTGCGTATTCGACGGGACCGACCGGCTGCAGCACACTTTTTGGCGAGATATCGACAAGGATCATCCGGCCCTGCGGGAACGGCCCAGTCCGGCAGGACGCAATGTAATTGGCGAATTGTATCAGCGGATGGATG
>DAOVKO010000091.1 GCA_030631725.1 Actinomycetes bacterium
GCCTTGTCCTCTTCTTGGTGGATTTGTTTTTTATGAGGTTAATGAAGTTCCTCAATGTCCAGCAGTTTTAGTCTTGCTCAGGCATTAGCCCGGCGCCTGGAAAAACCCTTATGGCCGAGAAAAGCTGGTTAGTACTCAGGGTTGCCTCAAACAAAGAGGACTCCGTGCGCGAGACCCTGGAAAAAAAGATCAAAATCGAAGGGCTCGAGGGCTTCGTTGGCAGAATCCTCGTCCCCAGCGAACGCATCAAACGCATCAAAGCCGGACACCAGCGCATCCAGCAGCGCAAGCTCTATCCCGGATACGTTTTCGTGGAGATGGCTCTCGAAGAGGACGGAAGCATCCCCGAAAAGCCTTGGTTTGCCATCAAGGAGACCGTCGGGGTTGGTGATTTCATCGGTGCTTTGGGCAAGCCCACACCCATGCGTGACGGTGATGTGGATAAGATGTTGGCCCAAGCCGAAAAGCCCGAAGACCTGCCCTCTTTGAACATCGATTTCAAAAAGGGCAATCAGATTAAGATTCGCGAAGGCCCCTTTGAGAACTTTGAAGGCACCGTTGATGACATCTTGCCTGACAAGGGCCTCGTCCGTGTTATAGTTACTATTTTCGGCCGGGCCACGCCCTTGGAGCTCGAGTACTGGCAACTAGAACCAATATAAACGCTAAGCGTTGATTTTTGATATTTGATTTGGACATTATATGGCCAAGGAAATTACAGCGAAGATTAAATTACAGGCCCCCGGCGGCCAGGCCACACCCGCGCCGCCTATCGGACCCGCTCTGGGGCAGCACGGCGTCAATATCGGCCAGTTTGTTCAGCAGTTCAATGAGCAGACTCGCCACTACAACGGCATGGTCATTCCTGCCGAGATCACCATCTACGCCGACCGGACTTTTACTTTTGTCCTCAAGAGTCCCCCTGCCGCGGTCTTGCTCAAGCAGGCTGCCGGCTTGGCCAAGGGCTCTGGTCTTGCCGGAAAGGAAACCGTTGGGCAAGTTACCAACGCTCAGGTCCAGGAGATTGCCAAGACCAAAATGAAAGACCTCAACGCCTTCACCCCCGACCAGGCCGCTAGGATTATTGCCGGAACCGCTCGCAGCATGGGCCTGGAGGTTGTTGACTAGCTGCCTTCTCGAAAGGAGTTTCTTACAGTGCGTCGCAGGAGTAAACGTTACCGAGCTTTGGACGGGAAGCGTCCCTCCGAGGCCGTCGGCATTCGCGATGCCGTCGCCAAGCTCAAAAGCTTTGCCGATACCAAGTTCGACCAGACCGTTGACTGCGTGCTTCGTCTGGGCATCGATCCCAAGCAGGCCGACCAGATGATTCGAGGCTCGCTCTCGTTCCCCAAGGGCATCGGAAAGACCAGGCGGGTCATTGTCTTTTGTCCTGACGACGCCGCAGACGAAGCCAAGAAAGCCGGAGCCATCGAGGCCGGCGCCGATGAGCTCATAAAGAAGGTCCAGGACGGATGGATGGACTTCGATGTCGCCATTGCCGTTCCTCAGATAATGAGCAAGGTTTCCCGCCTCGGGCGCACACTCGGGCCCCAGGGAAAGATGCCTTCTCCCAAGGCCGGAACCGTCACCGCTGATTTCGTCCAAGCCGTCAAAGAATATTCCGCTGGTAAGGTCGAATTCCGCAACGATGCCGGCGGCAATGTCCACACCGTTGTGGGCAAGCTCAGCTTCCCCGAGGAAGACCTAGTCAGCAACATAGAGTTCTTTCTGCAGAACATTCACAGATTACGGCCCACCTCGGCCAAGGGAACCTTCATTCAGAAGATGGTTCTCTCCGGCTCCATGAGCCCCGCCGTTACCGTGAGTGTTTCATGAGAAATGGTATTTCTTTTGATCCGTGTTTATCTGTGAAAACTGTGGCTAATTAATAGTAACGGAACAAAAAATGGTCGCCCAAGCAACAGTCGGAGCCAAGGCCCCAGCCCGCATCAAGACTCTCTTGGTCAAAGAGCTTGTTGAGGACTGGCAGGGATTGCAGACCTTGGTAGTCGTTTGTCCAATAGGCCTCGATGCCCTTGTTTCCAACCAGCTGCGAGCCTCGCTGACCTCCAAGAACATAAAAATGACTGTGGTTAAGAATTCTGTTGCCCGGCTCGCTCTGAGCCAGTTGGATTTGGCTCCTGCCGCTGAGCTCCTCGATGCCCCCAGCGCCATCTGTTACGGGGGTGAATCCGTGGTGGACATTGCTAGAGAGCTCGTGGATTGGTCGAAAAAGGTCGATGCCTTTCGCATCCGCGGGGCCTTCCTCGAAGGCCAGCTCTTCTCCGCCGAGCAGGTCCACAAATTGGCAGCCATGCTCAACAGGGTGGAGCTTCTCGCTCAGATAGCCGGCCTCATCGCCAGTCCTGCCGGACGTATTGCCTCGACCTTGACCTCTTTGGGTGGCCGAATTGCCGGCTCTATCAAGACCCTTGCTGAAAAGCTCGCCCAGCAGGCCCCACCCCCCGAACCTGCCCCAAAAGAGAAAGAAGAAGAACAGGACGTCCAAACCGAAGAGACCCCCAAACCCGAAAGCTCTGCCCCGGATGAACCAACACAACCCCCACGACCTGCAAAGGAAGAAGGGACTCCCAAAGACATACCCGATGGCAAATGAATAATAGCTGACTTGTAGTGAGCCTGTCGAAACGATGACTAATGACAAATGAAACGGAGGTAAGTACACAAATGGCTGAAGAAGAAAAAGAAACCACCCGCAAGTGGTCCACGAAGATCAAGCAACTTGGCGACAAGATAGTCGATCTGTCTTTGTTGCAGGCTCAGGAGCTCGGTAATTACCTCGAAGAGGTCCATGGCATTGCCCCGGCTGCCGCGGCTGTTGCCGTCGCTGCCGGCCCCGCAGCCTCCGCCGAGGCCGCTGCCGTCGAGGAAGAACAAACCGCTTTTGACGTCGTGCTCAAAGCTATCGGCGACAAAAAGATCCAGGTCATCAAAGTTTCTCGCGCCGCCACCGGACTGGGACTCAAAGAGGCCAAGGAACTCGTCGAGAAGGCTCCGACCACCATCAAGGAGGGCTTGAGTAAGGAGGACGCCGAGGCCCTCAAGAAAGAGCTCGAGGCCAGCGGTGCAGAGATCGAGATCAAATAATTAGGCATGAGGCTTCTGACTGGAGGAAGATAGCTCAAGGCTGTCTTACTCAAGCCTTGAGCCTCAAGCCTCAACTTTGCCGGGAGTTGTCCTATGCAACTGACTCAAGTTCGCAACTTTTCCAAAATCGGCGACGCCGTGCCCCTGCCCGACCTCGTGGACATCCAGCGCCGTACTTATGCCCGATTTCTGCAGGAGGACACCCTCCCCACCCGCAGAAAAAAACAGGGCCTGGAAGGCCTCCTCCGCGAGATCTTTCCCATCGCAAGCTATGACGGGCAGTTGTCTCTCGAGTACTGCCATTACGAGTTGGGCAAACCTCGCTATACTCCCCAACGCTGTCAGGACTTGCGCCTGACTTACGGAATGCCCTTGCGCATACATTGCCGTCTGCTACGCAAGGATACCGGCGACATCAAGGAGGAGGCCATTTACCTTGGTGAAATACCCGTCATGATGGGCGGCGGCGAGTTCATCATCAACGGTGCTCAGCGGGTCATCGTCTCCCAGTTGCACCGTTCTCCCGGAGTCGACTTCATCGTCGACTCTTCAGATGGTGATCGCCTCTTTCACGCCTGCCGAATCATTCCCGAACGCGGATCCTGGATTGAGATCAACGTTACCAAGAAAGACGTCTTGATGGTCTGCATCGATCAATCCAGCAAAATGCCCGCCACCATGTTCCTCCGAGCCCTTAGCCCCGACTTTGCCGATTCCTCGGCCATCGTCTCTCAGTTTTACGATACCAAGACCCTCAAGATTGACGACCTTGAGCCCACCATGTACCTCGCCCAGACCATTTTGGACCCCGAGTCCCAAGAGGTTCTCCTCAAGGTCGGAACTCAGGTCGGCGCTTCGGCGCCACTGCTCCGTGAGGCCGGCATCAAAAAGGTACTCGTCGTCGATCGTATCAGTGATGCTCTCTTGCTCAGTACCTTAGCCGAGGATCCTACCTCTACTCACGAGGAGGCCCTGCTCAGGATCTACCAGAGGATTCGCCCCGGCAATCCTCCCAAGCTCGAAAAGGCCCAGCAGCTACTAAACGATAAGTTTTTTGACAGCAATCGCTACCGCCTCGGCCGCGTCGGCAGATTCCGCATCAACCGGAAATTTGAGCAGAATACCTCGGAGGATATGATGACCCTCCGGGCCGAGGACTTCCTTAACTGCCTCAAGTACATCCTGGGCCTGCGCAGCGGAGACTCGGCCTTCCAGGTCGACGACATAGACCACTTGGGCAACCGACGGTTGCGAACCATTGACGAATTGGCCACCGAGGAGCTCCGCAAGGGTTTTCTCAAACTCCGCCGAACCGTCCAGGAACGCATGAGTCTGGCAAATCCTGATGAGCTTGGCCGCATTGCCGAGATGGTCAACTCCAAGAGCGTCTCTTCAGCCATTGACTTCTTCTTTGGCCGCGGTGAGTTGTCCCAGGTCGTTGACCAGACCAACCCCCTTAGCCAGCTCAATCACGAGCGCCGCCTCTCAGCCTTGGGCCCCGGGGGCCTAAACCGCAAGCGGGCCGGTTTCGAAGTCCGCGACGTCCACATCTCCCACTATGGACGCATTTGTCCCATCGAAACCCCCGAGGGCACCAACATCGGCCTGATTGCTTCTTTGAGTCTCTACGCCACTATTGACGAGTATGGTTTCTTGATTACCCCCTACCGAGTAGTCACCGACGGCAAGGTCAACGGCGAAATCCGCTACCTCCGGGCCGACGAAGAAATGGCCACTATGCTCGCACCCCCTGACGTCTTGGATGTCCCCAACAAGCGTGTTCGCCCCGGAGAGGTTATCGCCCGTATTCGCAGCGATGTCGCACAGATAAACTCTGACCAGGTGGCTTTCGTTGACGTTTCCCCCAAGCAGACCGTCGGCATTTCTGCCGCCTTGATTCCTTTCCTGGAGCACGACGACGCCAACCGGGCCTTGATGGGCTCTAACATGCAGCGACAGGCGGTTCCCCTCTTGACCTGTGAAGCCCCCGTCGTAGCCACCGGTGTCGAGCGAGCCGTCGCCGAAAACTCCGGTATGGTCGTCCGGGCCGCCAAGGCCGGACGCGTAGCCTACGTCGATGCCGACTCTATCGTCATGGAAGATGGAGATCAGTACGAGCTCCGCAAGTTTGTCGGGCTTAACGAACGAACCTGCCTCAACCAAAAGCCCTGCGTCAGCGAGGGACAACGGGTAAAGAAAGATCAGGTTATTGCTGACGGGGCCGCCACCATTGACGGCGAATTGGCCTTGGGCAAGAATATCTTCGTCGCCTTCATGACCTTCGACGGATATAACTTCGAGGATGCCATTGTTGTTTCCGAAAAACTGGTCAAGGACGACGTTTTCACCAGCATTCATATTGACGACTTTGACGTGGAAGTCCGCGAAACGAAACTCGGACGCGAAGAGTTCACTCGCGACATACCCAACGTTTCCGAAAAGGCCCTGGCCAACCTGGACGAGAACGGCATTGTTTGCGTCGGCACCCGCGTCAAGCCCGGTGATATCCTCGTCGGCAAGGTTTCTCCCAAGTCCAAGACTGAACTCTCCCCTGAGGAAAAGCTTTTGCACGCCATTTTCGGCCGGGCTGGTGAGGATGTAAAAAATGACTCTCTGGAGTTGCCTGCAGGAGAAGAAGGCCTCGTCATCGGGGCCAAGCATTTTTCCCGACGTGCTCACATGACCGACCAGCAGAAGCAGGAACACTCCCGGCAGATGAAGGCCGTCCGGGAATCTTACAACGTCCGCATGGTCGGTTTTTTCCAGAATATGTGCGAGAAAATCAACGAGGCCACTGGTTCGGTCATGGTTGATCCTGCCACCAGGCAGAAGGTCGGACGCTCCGATTCTCTCGAAATTCTTCTTGAGCAGGTCGACACCTTTTCTGTGGACTGGATCAAGGGCACATCCTCCAAGCGCCGGGCCGGCCAGGATGTTTACAATGAATTATGGCCCCAGTTTGAGGAAATTCGTGCGGAGCGTGACAGCCGCTTGGCTCAAATGAAACGCGGAGATGAATTGCCCGCCGGCGTCCTGGAAATGGTCAAGGTTTATGTCGCTACCAAGCGGCAACTGTCCGTCGGCGACAAGATGGCCGGCCGCCACGGAAACAAGGGAGTCATCGCTCGCATCGTCCCCGAAGAGGACATGCCCTTCATGGAGGATGGCACGCCCATAGACATCATCCTCAATCCCTTGGGCGTCCCTAGTCGTATGAATCTTGGCCAGCTCCTCGAGACTCACCTCGGTTGGGCAGCAGCCCTGCTTGGTTTCCAGGCCATTTGTCCTGTTTTTGACGGGGCCACTGAAGTAGAGGTACGCAACTGCCTCACCGAGGCTCAGCTGCCTGCCGACGGAAAAATCAGCCTTTACGACGGTCGTACCGGTGAGTCTTTCGAGCAGAATGTTACAGTGGGCTACATCTACATGATGAAGTTGCACCATCTGGTCGACGACAAGGTCCACGCTCGCTCTACGGGCCCCTATTCTCTGATTACCCAGCAGCCCCTGGGCGGAAAGGCTCGCACTGGCGGCCAGCGCTTCGGCGAAATGGAAGTCTGGGGTCTCGAGGCCTATGGCGCTTCTTATTTCCTCCAGGAACTCCTCACCGTCAAGAGCGACGACGTCGAAGGACGCACCAAAATATATGAATCTATGGTCAAGGGCACCAATACTCTAGAAGCTGGTACACCAATTAGTTTTGATGTCCTTTGCAATGAAATCAGAGGCTTGAATCTGAACATTCAGTTGGAGAAGAAGAGGATTACCTGAAATCTTCTCTTCGATCTCCGCGAGCAGCCCGCACCCTTATCCGCCATTGGGCGAAAGGAAGTTTCAGCGATGGTAGAAGCCATTTACGACCGTATCAACGATTATGGTTCGGTGTGCATCCGTTTGGCCAGCCCGGTTGACATTCGGGCCTGGTCTTTTGGCGAAGTCAAAAAGCCCGAGACCATCAATTATCGCACCTACAGGCCCGAGAAGGATGGCTTGTTCTGCGAACGAATCTTCGGGCCAGAACGCGATTGGGAATGTGCCTGCGGAAAATTCAAGGGTACCAAGCACAAGGGCATCATTTGTGACCGCTGTGGTGTTAAGGTTACCCATTCCCGAGTGCGTCGCAAACGTATGGGCCACATTAATCTGGCCGCCCCCGTCGTTCACATATGGTTTTTCAAAGCCGCCCCCTCCAGGTTGGCTTCACTGCTGGGCATGAAGACTTCCGACCTCGAAAAGATCGTTTACTTCCAGGATTATGTAGTCACCGATCCGGGCGAGACCCCCCTGAAGCTCAAGCAGGTCCTTTCCGAGGAGGACTATCGCGCCGCTGTAGCCAAGTACGGCGAAACTTTCAAAGCCGCCATGGGCGCCGAGGCCATCCGCGACATCCTGCTCAATTTGGACTTGCACGCTCTTGCTGTGCAGTTGCGTCAGGATCTTGACAAAACCGGTTCAAAGCAGAAGGTTATTGACCTCACCAAGCGCTTGGCCACCGTCGAAGCCCTCAAGAACTCCGAAAACCGTCCCGAATGGATGATTGTCGAGGGCATTCCAGTCATCCCGCCTGATCTTCGGCCTTTGGTCTTGCTCGAAAGCGGCAATTTCGCCACCAGTGACTTGAACGACCTTTATCGCCGCATTATTAACCGCAACAACAGGCTCAAGAAGCTCTTGGACCTCAATGCTCCCGAGGTCATCATTCGCAACGAAAAACGCATGCTTCAGCAGGCCGTCGACTCTCTCTTTGACAACAATCGTTGTCGTCGGCCTGTGGTCGGCTCGTCCAATCGGCCCCTCAAATCGCTTACCGATATGATTAAGGGAAAGCAGGGACGCTTCCGCGAAAACCTCCTGGGAAAACGCGTTGATTACTCTGCTCGTTCAGTTATTGTCGTCGGCCCCGAGTTGAAGCTCTACGAGTGTGGACTGCCCAAAAAAATCGCCCTCGAGTTGTATCAGCCCTTCATTATCCGTCTACTAAAGGAACGAGGTTTGGCTGACACCATCAAGTCCGCCAAAAAAATGCTCGAACGCAAGGATGAGGAGGTCTGGGAC
>DAOVKO010000163.1 GCA_030631725.1 Actinomycetes bacterium
ACGTCCATGGGCTTTTGTTTGTTTAATAATGTAGCCATCGCCGCCCGCCGCCTCCAGCAAGTCCACAGCCTCCAAAGAATCCTCATCATCGACTGGGACGTCCACCACGGCAACGGCACTCAGCACACTTTCGAGTCGGACCCCGGCGTATTCTATGCCTCTTTCCACCAGTCGCCCAGCTCCTGTTACCCCGGCACAGGATGGGCCAACGAAAAAGGCACAGGCCCCGGCCTCGGGGCAACGCTGAATATGCCTTTCGAGCCCGGGGCAACCGACGCCGATTATCGGACCTCTTTCACCGACCTGCTGGCCCCGGCAGTCCAAAACTTTCGTCCTGAGTTCATCCTGGTTTCTTCCGGCTTCGATGCTCACGCCGACGATCCCTTAGCCAGCCTCTGCTTGACAGTCGAAGGTTTCAATTTCCTCCTTGAGCAGACCTGCCAGCTCGCCCACACCTTCGCCGCCGATCGTTTGCTCGTCGTCCTTGAAGGCGGCTACAATCTTGACGTGCTCGCCGAGGCCGTTGCCTCCTACGCCCGCATCCTCCTTCAAGCTGGCCAGACAACCCGCAACAACCATCCTACTGACGTTTGAATGGCTAATTGAACGACTATGCTTCCGATTGTCATCCCCGCGTCCGCTACAGAGAGTTGTTAGGCCTTGGATTCCTATTTCACGACGACCTTGAATGCGTTAATCAAACTCCACATGTGCCTGCCGACATTCTTCCTCAAACGACTTTCAGTCGCTTTCTTAGATTTGTGATGAACAGCCCATATGCGATCTTTATTGATTGCATCGAGAGTCTCGCCAATAATTGAGTCTGCACGGTTCTGGTTCTGGATTCTCGCAAACATCCCTGCCAGTTGTCCCATTGACATTTTGTTAATTCTTGCCAAGGATAATGTAACCGGCCCTGTCCTTAATACAATTTGGATTCGTCCCATTTTAGTGTGCCGTTTGAGGTATCGACGGGCTTCCTCTTCAAAGGCTTCGCACGCATCCTTAAATCCTTCTCGCCAGCGAGCACCTTGAAACTTCTCATATGCAGGACCCAGGAGCTTGCGGACATCCATTGGTTGGCGACTGAGTTCGGGCAGTTGAACGTTCAGAGCCAGATCGACCGCTACAATGCGCTCCACTAATTGGTTTTGCCTCACAACGAAATATCCCACCCCAAGGGAACGTAGCCGCTCCTCATTCTGGGGGGAGACGGGTTTGTCCTCCGGTAGGCACACAGCGATCCGGAAATCCTGCCCTGAGGACTTGCCAAAAGCGACCCATTCCTCGATTCGGTTCAGATCAAGGGCACTTACAACCTCAACAACGATACGAGTCTGCTGGCGTTTGCAGTAGAGAGTCGGAGTATACGGGAAGCCGAGCTCGCCCCTCTCAATCTTCACCGTCCAGCCTCGATCAGCGAAGTCGTCGGCCCCACACTGGGCTGTTTCCAAGAGCTCCTCTGGAACTGTCTTGAAGTTCCGTCTGGACACTGTTTCTACCTCTTGTACCTATTCAGTCTCCGGGCGATCTGACGCAGGAGTGACATCAGATCGTCAGACGGCTTGTATCCCCGACGTTCGTGTTCCTCTAACTTGGTGAGAAGCCGAGTGGCCAATTGTTCTAGGCCGTGTTCGAAGTCGGCCTGTTCGACAGACTGCTTGAAGGCGTCCTCAATGCTGTACGTAGCGGTCTTCATCAACTTATTGATAACTGTCTGGGCTGTACTGAGGGACACTTCGCCGCGCTCAACACCCCGAGCAATTCGCGCTAGTTTCCTCGGGGCCACCGTGTTCTTGATGACACCACTTCGGAACTTGGCGATAAGCGCACGGCGAAGGCGAACCTCTTGTCTGGACGTGACTACGCCTTTCTTTCGCAGGGCCTGAGCGCCTTTTGTCGCTTCAAGAACTTGATCGACGGTTATCTCTTGCTGCGAAGCTGGCTTCTCCAATTCCTCCAGAAGTTCTTGCTGCTCCGATTGTGGAAGCGACAGGAGCTTTTTGAGACGACGGACTTCACCACGAGTGAGCGATGCCAGACCTGCTAGCTCGGCTTCCTTTGGCATTCGCCCGTTTCTAGTCTCGAATAGCTTCTCGATCTCCTGTAGTTTCAGTGCCGCCGGAAGAGGATCCCAATCCGTACGGGCGTTGTGGATTGCGAACATCATCATGATGTTCTGGAGCCGCCCAGGTTTTGGCTGTATGATGACCGGCACGCTGGAAAGACCTAGTTTGATCGCGCATCGCCATCTTCGTTCACCGTCAAGCAGGTAGAATGTCCGGGGACCTCCGTAGACAGCGAGGGGGACGAGAATACCTTGCTCCGCGATGCTTTCGCGAAGCGCATCCAATTCTTTTTGTCGGAATATGAGACGCGGATTCTCAGGGTTCCGCTTCACCTTTCGTGGATCTATCAGTCGAACTTGCTCAGCCAATAGAATCACCTCCCTTTAACTGCCCAACTAGGGCAGGGGCTATGCATCACACGTCTGTGACCAAAAGCATCTCTCTGACAAGGTGTCTCTTCGACGCGTCCGAGGCCAATGTCGAGTATCTCGAAAAAGATACCTTCCTGAAGCTACGGTAGAGCTTCCGAACAGCCGGATGATTGGCGTTATTGACGATCACGTGCGCTCCGCGCCGCCGTAGCTCCTCTGCTACTGCAGCCAACCTTTGCTGATCTTTCCATGAAAACAGGACGTTGTTGTAGTCGATGAAGGCGTTGTTCGTGTGCCCTGTAACGTATGGGGGATCAAGGTATACGAGGTCGCCTGCAGCTGCTAAAGCCACCGCTTCCTCGAAATCACTGGGCGAAAGGCGAATTGTCCGCTTGCGTAGGGCCTCCGCACAGGCTCTGAGGTTCACTACGTCGCTTATGTTATCTGATCTGTGAAGGCCGTAAGGCACGTTGAAGTTGCCTTGGGAGTTGACTCTGTAGAGACCATTCCAACAAGTTTTGTTGAGGTAGATAAACTCTGCTGCTCTGCGAAACTGTCCTGCGCTCCTAGATTCTCGAATGCGATAATACAAGGCCTTATTCGGTTTCAGGGGGTTTAGGTAACGCAAGACAGCTGAGACGTTGTCTCGGACAGCACAGAACGTGTCGATGAGTTCGGCGCATGAATCGCTGAGGACAGCGTTGTCCGCCTGGAGAAGGAAGAACAAGGCTCCACTCCCGAGGAAGGGCTCGAAATACGTCTTGAATGAAGGCGGGAGGAATTCGGTCAGGTGGCTTAGAAGCCGTCGTTTGGAGCCAGCCCAGCGAAGGAACGGCCTTGGTATTGCTGAGTTGGGCCTTTTCGCCCTGCCGAATATGTCGTCAGTGTCGATTTTGTGCATGCTATCCCGGCGAGTACAGCCCCCGGCGTAAGTACTGATTATCTGTTTCGATACGTATTGGCTTTGAGTGATAAGTGTAGCTGTAATTCCCGGTTTGTCAAGGGCGATCCGCTTACAGACGGCGCGAACAGGGTCCCATAATATATATTATGTTACATTTCTGACAGACACTTTGTGTTTGGCTTGCTCAGTCCGACTACGCCGCTTTGCCCGCCAAAACCTCCCGTAATACACAGAGCGTGCCTGATTCGACGCTCCCGGGCCAGCCCCGGAGTGTAATCCAGATCACACAGGGGGTCCGGCTCCTCGAGATTCACCGTCGGCGGCACCACATCCTCTTCAATGCTCTTGACCGCCAAGACCATCTGAAGGACCCCCGCCGCAGCTAGAAGATGCCCAATAGCCCCTTTATGCGATGAAATGCTCACTGTCCCAGCAGCCGCACCCAGGGCCGCCTTGATAGCCGCTGTTTCGCTGGCATCGTTGGCCAGAGTCCCTGTGCCGTGGGCACTGATATAGTCCAACGCCTCTGGGACTACGTCCGACCGGCGTAAGGCTTCCTTTAGGCCCTTGCCTAGACTCTTCCCGTCGGGCTCGAGTTTCAAGAGATCCAATCCGTGCATCCCCTGCCAGTAGCCGCTTATCCGTGCTAACGGCTTGGCACCTCGCCTCCGAGCGGCCTGGGCTGTCTCCATTACCAGCGCAGCGGCACCCTCCCCGACCGCAAAGCCTTTGCGCCGCCGATCGAACGGCTTGCACGCCCTTTCCGGATGCTCCCCGCCCTCAGCCAGCACGCCCATACGGTCGAACGCAGCCAGGTAAAGTCCCGTCAGACTGGCTTCAGCGGCCCCGGCCAGGACGCACTCGGCTTGACCATCCAGGATCAGCCCCACGCCACGGATGATTGACTGGGCCCCCGTCGAACAGGCCGTCGGCAGGCACAGACGAGGTCCGATAAGCCCATACCGATTGGCTATCTCAACACAGCAGCTATTGGGCCAGGTCGTGCCCACTAGATCCTTACCGGCCAGCGACCCGCTGCGCTCGTGGAGCTCGTAGAGTTCTGCAAACAGGCTCGGCGCCGGCTTGCTCATCGAAAATACACAAGCGGCCTGGCGGAGATATTCGTCGCCCTCGCTCAGGCCAGCTTGGTCTAAGGCCTCGCCCGCACAGTGCAAACCGAACTGCACGCAGCGGTCCATGCCCGCCGAGCCAGCCGGCTCAACGAAATCACGCACTCGACCTACTGGATAGCTGCACGAATACCCCCCATCCCTGATTTCTAGAGTAGAAACCCTCTGCTGGCCGCGTAGCAGGCAGGGCCAGGTTTGCTCGACGTTGAGCCCGGCAGGAGTAACTGCCCCCAGGCCGGTGATTACTACCTCAGGCCTTGACTTCATGGCCAAGCCCAGCTTCTTCTGCGATCAGGGGCAGCTCCAGGTCCGATAACATTTGCAGGTCGTCCTGTGTTGATCGCCCCCTGGTCAGTAGATAATCTCCCACCAGGCAGCCCGAAGCACCGGCAAAGAACATCCAGCTCTGCAGATCCCGCAGGTTCACCTCCCGTCCGCCGGCCACCTTTATCTGGGCATCCGGCAAGACAAACCTGAATACTGAGATGATCT
>DAOVKO010000188.1 GCA_030631725.1 Actinomycetes bacterium
GAGGAAGGTCTGGAATAATCAGCCCGTCTATTCCCGCTTCCACGCAGCTTTTGACGTACTCTGCCGGACCCAGCTTATTGACGATCGAGTAACTCACCATAGCCGCAATGGGTATTTCCACCCGCTTGCGGAGATCAGTAATCATCTCGAAAATCTGCTTGCTCTTTAGCCCCTTACTCAATGCCTGCGTGTAAGAATTCTGTATTACCGGCCCGTCCGCTATCGGATCCGAGAACGGAATCCCCAACTCCAGCATGTTTGCCCCCGATTCGCCCAGCTGCTCTATTAGTGCCGCAGTCGTCGCCAAATCCGGAAACCCAGCCGTAACATAGGGCATCAATGCTTTGTGCCCCCTACTGCCGAGCTCTTTGAACAAGGCCTCGATCCGATTCACTTTGTTCCCTTTGTTTGGCTTGTCTGGCTGCCCAGCAGCCGGGCGACTTCCATGCAGTCTTTGTCCCCCCGCCCGGAAAGGTTTATCACCATGATCGTATCTTTCGGCAATTGACCAGCCATTTTCAGCACATAAGCCACCGCATGGGCGCTTTCCAGGGCCGGTATAAGCCCTTCAGTCTGAGCCAACGTGCTGAAGGCCTCCATTGCTTCCTGGTCGGTCACCGCCACGTATTCCACTCGTCCTGTCTCGTACCAGTAGCTGTGCTCGGGCCCTACTCCCGGATAATCCAGCCCCGCAGCCACCGAGTGCACCTCCTGCGTATGCCCTTCTTCGTCTTGCAGTACATAGCTTTCCATCCCATGCAGAATACCCGGCTTGCCTTTCAGTAGCGCCGCTGCATGTTTGAAGGTATCCAGCCCATAGCCCCCGGCTTCCACACCGATCATTCGCACTTTTTCATTATCTATCATTGGGGCGAACATCCCCGCTGCGTTCGAGCCGCCCCCAACGCAGGCCACCAGTACATCCGGCAAGCGACCCTCAGCTTCAAGCACTTGCTCGCGTGTCTCCTGGCCGATCACCGATTGGAAGTCGCGCACCATCTGTGGATACGGCTCTGGTCCCGTTACCGATCCCATGCAATAATGGGTGTATTCCGACGAACCCATCCAGTCGCGCAGAGCTTCGTTGATCGCGTCTTTGAGAGTCCGCGAGCCACTATCCACAGGCACTACCTTTGTCCCCAGCAGCTTCATCCGATAGACGTTCAGCTCCTGCCGGCGAATGTCTTCGGTTCCCATATATACGTCGCATTCTAAACCGAGGACTGCTGCTACCGTAGCTGTAGCCACTCCATGTTGACCGGCCCCGGTCTCCGCGATTATTCGCCTCTTGCCCATCCGCACACACAAGAGCCCCTGCCCCAGAGTATTATTGATCTTATGGGCCCCGGTGTGATTCAGGTCTTCCCTCTTGAAATAGACCTTGGCCCCTATTCTTTCGCTGAACCGCGTTGCATAGTACAGCGGGCTGGGCCGGCCCGCGTAGTAACGCAGGTACCATGACAATTGCTTTTGAAACTCCCGGTCTTTGCGGGCCTTGTTGTACTCGGCCTTTAGTTCGCTCAGGGCGGCCATCAGCGTTTCTGGAACGTACTGCCCTCCGAAGGGCCCGAATCGGCCCCGCTCGTCGGGAAGCTTGTCCGGGCCCAGTGTTCTTGGTTTCTCTTCGCTTTTCATTTGTTCTGGTACCTCAACCTGCTAATCCAGCCATTATACTGGTTGGCCCCCTTTCCAGCAAGCTCCCCGCCACCATTTGGGGTGCATTAGAGGTTTCCGAAGGACACTTTGTGTTGGGGAATCATGTGTCAAGCAAACCGAGCCTACTCATTTTACTCTGTAAGGTAGTTCGTGGGATGTTCAGGAGTTTTGCGGCTTTGATCTGGGAGCCGTCGGCCAGTCGCAGGGCCCAGCGGATGAGCTCGGTCTGGACGGCAGCGGTGAGTTCGGATATATCCACCGAGCCCTTGGCGGGCAAGTTCAAGCTGAACAAGCCCTTGGTCGGGGGACGATGAGTGATTTCGGGGGGAAGGTGAGCTACGGTGAGCCGACCGGCCGAGCAAAAGGCGACGCTGGCTTCGATGACGTTCTCGAGCTGGCGGACGTTGCCGGGCCAATCATACTGGATGAGGTAATGCAGGGCCTCGGGGTCCAGCTTAGGGGGATCCTTTTTTTGCCGGGCGGCGTAATGCCCAACAAAGTGCTCGGCCAGTAGAGGGATGTCCTCCTGGCGCTGGGCGAGTGGGGGCAGTTCGATGCGGATGACATTCATGCGGAAGAAGAGGTCGGCGCGGAATCGGCCGGAGTCGACGAGCTGCTGCAGGTTGGCCTTGCAGGCGCAGATAATGCGGCAGTGAACGTCGATTTCCCGCTCTCCGCCGACGCGGAGCATCTTGCGCTCCTGGAGGACACGGAGGAGCTTGGTCTGGAGTTCGAGAGGGATGTCATCGACGTCGTCGAGGAAGAGGGTGCCGTCGTCGGCGGCTTCGAATCGGCCGATCTTGCGGCGATAAGCGCCGGTGAAGGCCCCGCGTTCGTGGCCGAAAAGCTCGCTCTCCAATAATTGGGGCGAAAGGGCTACGCAACTGACCGGGACAAAGGGTAAGGCCCGGCGGACGGACTGAAAATGGATGGCTCGGGCGAGCAGCTCCTTGCCCGAGCCGGTCGGGCCCTTGATCAATACGGTGGTGCTGAGGTCCTTGACCAGGTTGACGGCCTCGAAGATTTCCCGCATCCTTCTGCTGCGTCCGATGACGTTGCCCAGGGCGAAGCGGCGTTCGGCATCGTGCTGCAGGCGGTCACGATCGGCGAGCAACTGGCGGAGCTCGAATAGCCGTTCGATTTTGACCAGAAGCTCTTCGGCGGATATAGGCTTGGGCAGGTAGTCGGCGGCGCCGAGCTTCATGGCGGCTACGGCGTCGGAGATGGTGGCGTAGCCGGTCATGACAATTACCGAGATGGACTGGTCGCGCTGCTTGAGTTGTTTTAGAAAGTCGATGCCGTCGGTGCCGGGCAGGCGGACGTCGGTAATGATAAGCTGGGGAGCGAGCTTGTCCAAGTCTTGCAGGGCCTTCTCGGCGGTGGCGAAGGCGGTGACGGTGTAGCCGGCCTCGCTGAGCCGTTCAGTCAGCGAGGCGGTGATGATCGGGTCGTCTTCTACCAGCATGATGGTCTTGTCTGCATTGAGCATGTTTCTATTCCGCAGGATCAGGTTTGTATCGAGGCAAAGTTACGGCAAAAATGCTACCGCCTCCGGGTCTGGCTTTGACGGATATCTGCCCGCGATATTCGGCAATGATATTGGCGCTGACGCTGAGTCCCAGGCCGGTGCCTTTGCCGTCGGCCTTGGTGGTGAAGAAGGGGTCGAAGATTTTTTCGCGGAGGTGTTCGGGCACGCCGCAACCGTTGTCGGCGATGCTCAGCAGAACCGTGGTCTCGTCCTGCAGGGCCAGGGTCAGATCGACCCGGCCGTCAGCTCGGCCGATGAGAGAGTCCAGGGCGTTGTTGAGCAGATTGATGATCATCTGGGAAAGGGCGTGTGAGTCGGCATAAACCTGGACGTCGGGAGCTTCGATGGAGCTGTTGATCTGGGCGTGCTGTTGGCGTGCTCGTGGGCGCAAGAACTCGATGGACTGGAAGACCACGTTGGCCAGGCGGATAGGCTGGCGCTGGGCTGGGGCTGGCCGACCAAAGGCCAGAACCCTTTGCACCGCGGATTGGATGCGTTCGAGGCCCTGCATGATCAGCGGCAGGAAGCGGTTGATTTTCTCCCAGTTGCCGGGGTTGTCGCGAATGATGCGGACCGATTCCATTATACCGGCCAGGGGGCTGTTGATTTCGTGGGCGACGGCGGCAGCCAACTCTCCGAGGATGGCCATCTTCTCGGCCCGCATCATGTGGCCGGATGAGGCGGGGTGTTCGGCCTGGTCTTTGAGCAGGACGGCGGTGCCCAGGTAATCGCCGCGCTGGTTAGTGGCCCGGGAATAGTGGGCGGCTATGCTGGAGCCTTGCAAATCGAATCGGCCCTGCAGCAGGGGCTTGTCCGCGTGGCGCAGGGCGTCAATGGCCAGAATGGTAGCCTGGGCGAAAGGTCCGGCGAGTTTTCTGATCGAACGGCCCAATAACTTCTTCGGCGGTTCGGCCAATAGCACTGCGGCCCGGGAGTTGGCGTAGGCCAGGCAATCGCGGCTGTCCAGCAGCACCAGGCCGTGACTGCTGTGATCGAGCAGCGAGAGCAGAATGGCCTGGTCTTCTGATAAGTGTTGGCTTGTGCCGGTAGTCATTCTAGCTAAGACCTC
>DAOVKO010000016.1 GCA_030631725.1 Actinomycetes bacterium
ACCCAATTTGTTGTTCTGGTAAAGCTACTTCCGGGGAAGTCTGATAACCGGGAGAAGCCCCACTATACAGAAGTGTGTTTATCCAATGACTTCCAGCAAAGCAGAGCAGATTACCGCCCTGCCGGATTACCTGCGTAGGCGAGGACTGATTCGGGCCACCATCTTCAGTGCGGCGAACACCTGGAAGATGTTGCTGCTGGCGGTGGCGTTCTTGTGGCTCAGCCATGGGCATCTTAGCAAGCTGGTAAAAGTGTGGTGGACGGAACCGGATTGGTCGCACGGATTTATCATTCCGCTGTTCTGCCTGTACTTTCTGGCCAGCAACTACCAAAAGCTTCTGAAGGTGAAAGTCAAACCGGCTTACAGCGGATTGCTGATAGTGCTGATGGGCCTAGCGATGCAGGCTCTGGCCTTCTGGCTGCGGAACAGCTACGGAGTGTACCTGGGAATGATCGGGCTGCTGTTCGGCATGGTTCTGTGGCTGGGTGGCTGGCAGGTGATAAAAATTGTGTGGGTGCCGATCCTGTTCCTGATTTTTGCAGTTAACGTTCCGGAAATGGTCTACAGGAACGTTGCCTATGAACTTCAGCAGTTCGCAGCCAGGGCGTCGGTGGTAGTGCTGCAAGTGTTGGGTGTGCAGGCGGACATGGCCGGTGAGCTGGGGCAGGCCGAGACAGTAATCAATCTGTGGGGTCCCGGCGGCGATATGCATCAGTTGAATGTGGAAGAGGCCTGCTCGGGTATGCGTTTGCTGATGGCTTTCGGGGCACTGGCGGTGGCGATTTCCTATCTGTCGGACAGGCCGACCTGGGAGCGAATTGTTTTGATAGTCTCCGCTCTGCCGGTAGCAATTCTGTGCAATCTTCTTCGAGTGGTTATTACGGGCATTCTTTATTATCTAGGGTATCCTGAACACGCCCAGGGCCTGTTTCACACCTTTACGGGCCTGTTAATGCTGATTCCGGCGGGGCTAATATACCTGGGTCTGGCTAAGCTGATGGACATGCTGGTCATAAAGGAGTACTCACAAGTACAAGCAAGCAGGCAAAATCAGGCCGACGCTCTAAAGCCATCCCAGAGTCCGCAGGGCTGTGGGGATTCGGGCTCAAAAACGGTCCAGTCAGCTGCGGTTCTCCCCGAGCAAAAGGAACAAGCTGGCCCACGTCCCGGCAGCGGTGGGACCTGGCGGCAGATCATAGGGGATAAACATTTCCTGGCCTGCCTGGTAATTGTGCTGCTGTCGGCGGGCGTGTTGCAGGGATCGATCAAGGCCCTGAAGATTCATCTGCTGAAAAGGCCCGCAGAGCTCAGGGCGCCGTTGGCCTCGCTGCCCGGGAAATTGGGAAGCTTCGAAGCCTTGGAGATTGAGAATCCTGATACGGGCCAGATGCAAATAGACAGGGTATTACCGGAGGATTTCATACATGCACTGGAAACCGACATATACCTTGATCGCATCTACAGAGACTCTCAAACAGTAGAAGGACTAACGCCCCTAGTGTCAGTATTCTCGACCTACTACACGGGCAAGCCTGATCTGGTGCCGCACGTTCCGGAGCGTTGCCAGGCAGCAGCGGGCTACACGCCGACAGGATCGGAAACCTTTGAGGTAGATATACCTGGGCTGGGACTGCCCGGCGATAAACTGACCGTACGAGCCAGTAGCTTTGCGGGGACGGATACGAGAACCGGACAAACCAGGTCTTTCGCCATCATCTACTTTTTCGTAGCCAACGGCAAATACCTTGACGACTGGAAGCGGGTGCGGTGGCACCTAAACGCACCGCAGGCCTACTTCCGTGACAAGTACAGCTACTACGGCTTTTTCCGCCTGATTTTCCCTCAATCCAAGGACAAGTCCGAGCGCCTTGCGACGGCTAAGAAGTTTTTGAAATTGGCTTTGCCGGAGATGATTCGAATTTGGCCGGACTGGGAGGAACTGAGCAAAAGACAGTAAAGTAGGTCCGGGCATCGTGGGCGCCCCTGGAAGCAAGGGTTTCTTTGAACCAATAAAGGATAAGGCGTTATGGCTAGGCATCGAGTCAACAAGAGACTTTTGGTGATATTAGTGGGTGGACTTATTGTGCTGGTGGGGTTTGGCTGGGGATGGTGGCAAGGTAGGATGCGGCAACGCGATCCTCGGCCGTACCTGGTCAGAGGAGACCAATTATTTGCCCAGGGGCAATACAAAAAAGCGCTGGCTCAGTACAATCAGGCCAAAAGGTGGGCAGCGCGAAGGGGAGATACGGACACGCAGGTCACAGCTCTGGTGAAGATGAGTCAAGCGCTTCCCCACATAGAAACTGAACAAGCAATAGGGCAGGCTCTGGGTACATTAGAGCAAGCGGTCACCAAAGACCCGCAGAGTGTCGAGGCCCGCAAGGCCCGGCTGGAAATGTGGTACGAACTGGTGCGCGATGGCGGGCCGCTGAAATCCTGGCAAGACCTGCAACAATACGCGGACAAGCTAATCGAGGTAATCAGCTTGTATCCGGAAAAGAAGCTGGATGAGGACAACGCTCGGGCTCATTACCTGCGTGGATTGGGTACGTTAGCAGTAGTTGCAATGCAGCGAGGCACGACGCCTTTGGAGGTACTCAAGGCCAGAGAAGAGGCGTTGGAGTTCTTTACAAAGGCTCACGAATATCACCCGGGTTCGGCGGATTACTGCCAGCAGTTGGTACAAACACACTTGGCCACAGCGTGGCTGATTTCGACCATGCGTACGCCGTTGCCGAAAGAAGATCGCCAGTCGGCCGTGAAGCACTTGTACGAGGCGGAAAACATTGTTAAGCGGTTCTGTGAACAAAATCCCAACTCCGGAGCAGCATTGATGCTTTTGACTGATCGGCTACACAACGTGAGATTCTGGAGCGCACGTGATCAGCAGGATGAAGTTGCTCAAGATCCGCAGATCGGCAGGGGATTGAATGATTGGGAACTGCTGAAAGCTTATCTGAAGGCATGGGAAGATGATTCAGCCCGGCCAACCTTGACTGAGGTAGACATGGCGGTGGATCGGCTGAGGGAAGAGTGTCTCCAGAAGGCTGAAGAACTAGGTACGGATATCGTAGTCGTGCAGTTGGCCAAAGCAGCCTACTGGCGGGACCCAAGCAGAAAAGGCCTGGATAAGGTCAGGCCCAGTCTAGAAAAGGCCGCCGAACACGAGCCGAATATTATCAGCAAACTAGGGCTCTATTTTCGAATCGCCAACGCGTATGAGCAGAATGGTCAAAGGAGAGAAGCCCTGAAGATATGTGAGGAGGCCCTGGCCATACCCGTGGATCTGAGAATAGTCAGAGCCCGTGTGTTGCGGAGGACGATCCGCGTGCTGCACCAATCCGCTGCCCAGACCCTGGTGGAACTGAGTAGTGAAATTAGAGGTACAGACGAGAGTTCCATAGCAGAGGTGAATAGCTTGCTGGACCGAGCTGAGGAGCACCTCGAAGCTGGCCTGGCCATAGTAGAAGGGAGGGTTACGTACCAATACCCAACTCTGATTGTTCGTGGGAGAATAGCCCAGCTTCGGTGTCCTGAGATGGACGAGAAAGACCCGCAAGCTTTCCGACGCAGAAAGAACCGTGAAGCCATCCAATTGTATGAACAGGCGCGGGATGAGATGGAGAGCATGAGCGCAGCGGTGCTGAGACGAGACATTGAACAATACCTCGGACTGCTGCTCCAGTTGACCCAGAGATATGACGTTGACGGTCAGAGCGGGGCAGCTGAAGAGTCACTAAGCAAGGCCATCGAAACGGCTCGGCTGAGGTCTCCGAGCGGCGGGATCAATCCACCAAGCATGCTGTGGTTGGCGGATCTGCAGTTGAAGAACCAGCATGTGACCAAGGCCCAGCAGACTATCGATGAATTAGTTGCCCAGCTTTCCGAAAGCCCAGAGGGATCCGATGAACAACAGGCGAAGTGGCTGGGGGAGGCGTTGAAACGACGGGTGCAGCAATTCAGACTTCAAGGCAAATTGCAGGACGCACTGGCAACAGCTCAATACATCGAAGAACACTATCCGGAGATGGCGGGGTGGGCCCTCGCTCAACAAGTTAGAATCCTGCGGGCCGAGCCGGACAGTAACAGCATGGAAATCGAGCCCCTTCTGAAACGATGGATGGCCTTGCGTCCGGACAGTCCGGCCCCAGTGAGCCTGTTGGTTGAGCTGTACGTGGGCCTAGGGCAGCGCGAGAAAGCGGAAGCCCTGAAGGACAAAGCTATTGCCGAGAATCCGCAATGGGAGCAAATTCTATCGCGGGTAATTGCGTCAGTCCAGGTAACGGATTGGGAAGAAGCCCGGAAAATACTAAGAGAACAACTGAAAAATACCGACGATCCGCTGCGACGGCACATGGGACTATTCCAACTGCATGGCGGAGATCAGTCATACTATAGCGCCGTAGCTACTAAGTACGCCAAGGAAGGGAAAACTGAGTTAGCCGAAGAAGCCCGCAAACAAGCCACCCAGAGCAGTGAACTGGCTGTGCAGTCGCTGGAGCAAGCGTACGAGATTCGACCGGATGAGCCGAAGATTCACAAAGCTCTGCTGTCCATCTATCTAAGCGGCAGTAATTGGGAAAAAGCTGAGAAGCTCATCGCCAGAGCCGAAGAAGCGAATTGGGATGGGGTAGCGGGCTTATACTTCAGAGGCCGACTGCATAACGCAAAGGGTGAGAGTCTGGCGGCCGAAGATAAGCAGGCTGCCGACAAGGAGTATCAAGAAGCCCTGAAATGTCTGGAAGAAGCGGTACAGAAACGCGAGAAGTTCCACCAGGCCTGGGCAGAAAAGGCCCGGACCGAGGAGCACCTGGGACGACGTGAAGCAGCACTGGAAAGTGCCCGGCGAGCGGAACAGCAGAATCCAAGAAGCTTCCTGGCCGTGCGCCTGCTGCTGGAGCTGACTGCTGATGAATGGAGTCGAGCCAAACTCGCGGACAATCCGGTCGAGGCTAGGCGGTTAGCTGAAGAAACATACGGACTGGCCAAACGGGCCCTGGAACTCAACCCAAATTACCGTAGGGCAGAACTTATCAAGAGAACCTACTTGGATGAGTATGACACCGACAGAGCGATAGAAGAGCGCGAAGCCTTACTGGAAAAGGATCCAAGCGACCGGGGCAACCTGCGGCGCCTGCTTCAAATCTACCAAAGAGAACGCAAGACAGAACAGGCAAGACAGCTGCTTATAAATCTTATCGCGAAACAGCCTGACTCACCCGAGCTGGTGTTGCATCTGGCCGAGAACTATAACCAGAACAAGCAATACGACGAAGCCCTCCAAGTGCTGCAGCCTGCCGTGCAGCAATGGCCGGACCAGCTGGCAGTGGCAGCGGTGCTGGCAAGGACCTACCGCCTGAACAACGAACCGGACAAAGCTACGGGCTGCCTGCAAAGGTTTCTGAGCACGACCAAGGAGGAAGAAAAAGGCCGGGTCTACCAGGTCCTGGGTATCCTGCAAGCACAGTTGGGACGCCAAGAGAATGCAGTAAGAGCATTTCAGCAGGCAATTGCCAACGTCAAACAATATCGCCCCGAAGATATGAAAACGGTATGCGATCTTTCTCAGCGGATGTTCAATAGCGGCGCCCGGAAGGAAGCGATAGAGACGGTCCTGCCGCTGGCTGAGAAAGACGACCCATATGCGATTTGGATGTTGGTACAATTTTATGGTAGCAACGCCGAGCCGGAGGAAAGCATCAAGTGGGCTCAACGAGGTCTGAGCTTATTTCCGGAATCTATAGACCAAAAGATAATTTTGGCGCAAGCGTTGCTGGCGGGGAACAAACCGGCCCAAGCCCAGGGATTGCTGGAAGAAGAAGTAAAAGAAGTTGGAAGCAGCGCCAAAGCCGCCAGCGTCTATACCATACTGGCGAGGGCGCATTCCATGCAGCGGCAATACGGAACGGCCATCCGGACGCTCGAGCAGGCCATCAACTCCGGGGTTAATCAGCCGAAGCTTCGGCTTGAGTTGGCAATTCTCTACCGATTCGAGGGCAAAATCGACGAGGCAGCGAGACAGTACGAACTAGTCCTTGAAAAATACCCGGGCAACAGGAGAGTCAGGCAAACGTTGGCCGAGCTGTGGATAAGCCAAGGCAGATACGCTCAAGCGGAAATGGTACTGGAGAAAGGAAGGGAGATTGAAGGGGACGAATACATTTGGCCTGAGCGGCTATCGAAGCTGTGGCTTAGACGCACGGACAAGCCGGCCAAACAACGCGGTGACAAAGCCCTAGCTTACGCCTTGGAAGCCAAAACCAAGTCTGGTAATAGTCCGTCGAGCGTGGCGGATGTGATGGTACTTCTGAACTTTCGAGGTCAATACGATAGGTGCGTGGCTCTCTACAAGGACGCGCTGCCAGCGGTGTACAAAGATGACCACCGAATTTTAATGGCCCTGACCGAGGCGGAGCGGAGCAGGTGGCAGCGGGGCAAGTCCGCGTCCGGTTCGACGATGAGTACGCAGGAGTTGGAGCGTCTGAAACGTCGAACGGTGGCGTTGTACCACCAAGTGCTGGATAAGGCTAGAGGCGATCGGGGCGCCTACGCCAATGTGACAAGAGGACTGAAGGCCATGCTGGGACTGGATGGGGCTATCGAATCGAGTGAGATTTGGGCGAGCAAGAATCCTGGGGATGCTCACAACGGCATTTTGCTGGCTATGCTGCTTAGCCTCCGGGCCCAGGAACGGCTAGGTAACAAACAAGAGGCACAGGCCAACGCAGATCTGAGCCGAGCAGTTGCCCTGCTGCAATCTCTGGCCGGGCAGGCAAATCTCAGTGTAACTGCGCGACTGACGGCACAAGGACAATTGGCTGAAATTTACAACAGTCTGGGAATGCACGAACAGGCTGTGGACATGTATACCAAAGTGCTGAGAGTGTATCCCAATGACATCGTGTCATTGAACAACTTGGCATATATTCTTACAGATACACTGAACAAGCCGGAAGAGGCCGTGAGGCACATCGAAAGGGCCCTACAGCAGAATCCGCAGGAGCCCAACCTGCTGGATACATATGGGTGGACACTGTTGAAAGCAGGGCAGACCAACCGGGCGATTGAGAAACTCAGCCGATCGGTGAGTATTCAGGCATCGAGTGCAAACAACTATCACCTGGGGCTGGCCCTTAAGGAGGCCAAGGAGCATCGACGAGCATTGCAAGCGCTGCGTGAAGCAGAAAAGTTGCTGGAGCAGGATGCGACCTACAAAGAGCAGATCGGGCCGAAGGTTAGGGCCCTGATTGAGGAACTGGAGAAAGAATGAGTCTGCAGCAGGAAAGGTATAATAGCAGCGAAGACAGCTGGCGTTCATCGAAGCTGCTTCCTGGATTGTTTCGTTGTTCTTTTCGTCGAGGTCAAGCATGAACGTTCCTAACAAGCCCTTGGGAGCCGGTTCCGCGGCCATGCCGGCCGGTGGCGTTGTGGCGGCTCGTCCGCGGCCAAGCGCAGCAACCGCAGTGGTGGGGATTACCCCAGGCGACATTTGGCGAATCATCAGAAGACGAATGTGGGTGATCGTCATTACTTCGGCTATTCTTATAGTCCTGGGCATTGGCATTAACATTGCCTGGTTGCTGTGGTGGCCCAGTTGGCCGGGCGTCGCCACACTGAAGGTGGAATCACCGATGATCACAGAAGCCCTGACAGAAAGACGACAAGCGGCAGCACAATTGCTGGAGATGGCTGCTAGGCAGGAAGCCAACCGCATCAGGTCGCGGAGATATGCCCAGTTGGTTCTGCAGAATGAGGATGTCCGAAAGACCGATTGGTACAAGAAGCACGAAGCCACTGATTTGGCCGACTTTGAGGAAGAGCTTTCGGTCAGACCCATCCGGGAGACAGCGCAGTTCCGGGTGAGTTTTCACACCAGGAACCCAGAGGACGCTCCGCTTATAGTCAGGGTCCTGACACAGCTGTACCTAGCAGACCGTCAGAGCACAGCCCAAACAGAACTCGAGCAAAGGCTGTTCGGTCTACAGGAGCGGGAACGCAACTTGGTGGCGCAACTTGACACTCGGAATAGGGAAATCGACAGGTTCGTTACGGCGCAAAAGCTTCCCTTGAAGCAGCAGCAGACAGTGCTGGAAACGCAATTGGCCTTTTGGGCGAAGTCATACAGTGATACTGAAGTGCTCCAAAGCTCTATCATGATTGCTGTGAAGAATATGGAGGGGCAAATCCCGGCGAGCTGGATTCCCGACCAGAGGAGCCAGATGCGTATAGACGGAGATCCGACCGTCCGAACTCTTAGAGCATACTTGCTGCAACTGAAGGAAGGACGAGAGGCCCAAAGCAAAAGGCTTGGCCACGATCATCCGCATATCAAACAACTTGACGAGCGGATCCGTATCAGCCAGCGAGATCTGCTGAACAAGTTGGCGGAACTCAAGCAACAGTTCTTCGTGGAAGCCGTGAACGGTTTACAGCAGGCCGCGTCGGGCAATGAAACAACACTTGAGCAGATCAGCGGTAAGATAGAGGAACTCCAGGCCAAGAAAGATGCACTTATCCCGAACATTATAGCTTATGAGAACATGCTGGTTAGCAAAACGAGACTGGAGGAGTTGCTCAATAAAGTGCAAAACATGATCAGTAATACCAGGGCCACTCTTGAGCAGACCAGGGGCATAAGAACTAGGCAGGTGAAGCTGGTGTCTCCAGCCATAAGGTCGCCGAAACGCTCAAGCCCCAAACTAAAGATGAACCTGATTGCTACTGTTTTTCTAAGCCTTATGGCGGGTGTTGGCTTGGCCTTTCTGCTGGAGTTTTTGGACAAGTCGGTGCGGAGCTCTCAGGACGTTCGCCGTCATACCAACCTCAGCTTGCTGGGTTCGATACCGGCCTTGGAGGAAGACGAAGCCAATCCAGAAGATATGTATTCGGTGGTCACTCATGCGCCGCGGTCTCTACTGGCAGAGGCCTTTCGCCAAATCCGCACGAACATTATGTTCTCCTGCAGGATGGAGAAATGCCGGTCAATGCTTGTAACCAGCGCGGCACCCGACGACGGGCGGACCTGTATTGCTGTGAATCTGGCAGCTTCAATTGCCCTGAGCGGAAAAAAAGTTCTGCTGATCGATGCCAATTTCCGCAAACCAGCCCTAAAGCGACTGTTCCCAAATCTGCCGGATGAGGGTTTTGCCCAGCTACTGACGGGGAGGGCGTCAATTGAACGGACTATCGCCCAATCGGATACGCCGGGGTTGTGGGTCATGGATAACGGCCAGACACCAACCCATCACTCGCAGCTGCTGGGGAGTTCAACGCTGGGAACGGTAATTGAACAACTCAGCAACCAATTCGACCAAGTTATCCTGGACGGTCCACCAGCTCTGCTAAGCGCCGATGCCTTGACCTTGTCGGGACAAGTGGCAGGGATTATATTCGTGGCTCGGGCGGGGAAGACTTCGCGGGGAGAACTCAACCGCATGCGCGAGGAAATCAGCAGGCTGAACAGCCACATCCATGGCGTGGTGCTCAATGCCGTCGAAGCCGTCGGCGGGGGATACTTACGAGAACGCTACCGTCTGTTCTACGACTACCAGGAGTCCTTGGCCGAGGTCGGTGCCCGGACAGAAGTTAGAAGCGAGGAAAAGGGATCGGAGGGCGAGCGTCCCGAAGAGAGCTAACCACAGATAGAAAACTGGGCGAGTTCCGGATGGTCTGGGCGAGCTATACTCCAAAGGCCGATGGGCACAGATCATTCAGGAGGCAGTTGGGGCAGTCGGGTTTGCGGGCCGAGCAGATACGGCGCCCGTGGAATACGAGCAGATGGCTGAAGATAGTCCAGCGGTTCTGAGGAATCAGCGGCATAAGGTCCTGCTCAACTTTGTCGGGATCGCCCTGGTCGGAGAGCCCAAGCCTGCGTGAGAGCCGACCTACGTGAGTATCGACCACGATTCCCCCAATACCAAAGGCATTGCCCAGGATTACGTTGGCCGTCTTTCGCCCTACGCCCGGCAAGCTGAGCAACTCTTCCATGGTCTTGGGCACTTTGCCCGAATAACGGTCCTCCAGCAGCCGTCCGCAAGCCAGTAGTGACTTAGTCTTGTTGCGAAAGAAGCCCACTGAAGTAATATCCTTCTCAAATATGGCGGCCTTTGCCTGAGCATAGGCTTTGGCGCTACGGTATTTCCTGAATAGCTTGCGGGTGACCAGGTTGACCCTCTCGTCGGTGCACTGGGCAGCCAGGATGGTGGCTACCAACAATTCGAGGGGGTTCTTGAAATTCAAGGTGCAGCGAGCATCGGGATAGGCTGCGGCGAGGCGTTTATCGATCTTCCTGGCTCGGGCACATTTTTGGCCTAGCGTTTCTTTGGCAAAGAACACGGCACTACGGGTGGTGGATTGCCGGGTCTTTTTTTTCCGACCGATGCGAGTTGTGGCTTTCTTGGGGGTCATTCGGATTTGCGCAAAGCAAGGATTACCTGAATCTCGCCGAGGGTTCTGTCGGTCCGCTGGGCAATCTCCAAAGGCTCCAGACCCTGCTCAGCAAGGGCGTAAACTTCCTGATGCTTTTCAAGTCTGTCGGATTTCGGCTGGGTCTGTGGCCCCGAGGGACCGCAGGGTACTTGGGGCAGCTTGTTCTGGGAATCCAACTCCCGATCGACCTGGCGACGAATCTGCTCAGCGAGCTGCTGCAACTGACAGACCAGGGCGGGAAGATCAATTTCGCGGTCGTCCTTCCGGCCAGGAGTCACTTTTCCTGCACCTCCTTGTGGGGCTTGGCCATTTGCCGATAGCAGACGAGGGCTTCGTTGTAAACCTCTCGCCCGGACACGCCGTGACGAGTAGCTGCGGCCTGGCAATCCTCAAACTCCGGGGCAACGGTCAACTCCTTTGCAGCCCGGAAGCCCACCTTGACGCGGAGCGTACCATAGCGTGTCTGCACCTGCACGGTTTTACGGGCCAGCTTGGAACGGTAGCATAAATGCCTGCGCAGGCCGAAGGTGGGCGTGTACTCAAATAAGAGGTCCTCAATTTCGGCGAGCTTGTCCGGCTGCACTAGAACGCCCAGCACGATGCCGGGACGATTCTTTTTCATCTGCGCAGGAGTAACATAGACGTCCAAAGCACCACCCTCGAGTAAAAGGTCGTACAAAGGCCCGATGAGCTCTGGCCGGGCATCGTCGAGATTGGTCTGAACGAGCCAAACCTGGTCGGTTTGAGTGGTCGTGTCGCCTGGGGCGGATTGCAGGCAGCCGATGGTGACTCGAAGTACGTTGGGATGGTCGGGCAGATCCGCTTGGCCGGCTCCATATCCGAGCTTTTCAGCGGACATATCGGGGGCGGGGCCGAAGTGCTCGGCCAAAGCGGTCAAGATGGCAGCGCCGGTAGGAGTGGTAAGCTCGTGGTCAGGATAGCCGACTCTTGTGGGGATTCCCAAAAGGAGCTGTGCGGTGGCTGGGGCGGGTACGGGCAAGTCTCCGTGGGCACAATGAACGGTTCCGGAACCGGTGGCAATCTGAGAGCAGTAAACCTTTTCTACGCCCAGCAGATTCAAGGCAATGCAGGAGCCAACAATATCGACAATCGAGTCCACGGCCCCGACCTCGTGGAAATGGACCTTTTGGAGGTCGCTGCCGTGGGCGGCGGCCTCGGCCTGGGCCAAGCGGTGAAATATTTTGCTGGCCAGGGACTTGACGGAGTCTTCCAGTTTGCCTTCATCGAGGAGCTTGAGGATATCTGCTAGGTTTCGCTGCGGCTGATCGGTCGAGGAAATGGCTACCTGTATTTGGCGGGCCTGCAGCAAGCCGCGCTTGACCTGGGTTGTGCACAATTCAAAGTCGCCCAAGGCCAAGGAATTCAGCGAATCGCAGATTCGGTCCAACTCGGCCCCGGCGTCTACCAGAGAAGCGAGAATCATGTCCCCACTGGCACCACTGAAACAATCGAAATAGGCTGCTCTGGTCATCCTCAATCCTGCCTAAGCGGAGTTGCTTGGGCCCGGTAACATTGTAACCAACTGGTGGCAGATTGAGCAAGTAGAAGCCTGGGAGTTTCGTAAAAGCTGCAAGGGCGGTGGTTCGGCAGGGCAACGGTCGGCTCAATGGTGTGGACAAGCCCAGCAGGGGGCATTAGTATCGTATATCCACAGTTTCACAGTGGAAAGCCCGATTCTATCGCGGAAAAAAGTGTATGGACGCCCTGGTCGAAAAAGTTGAGCAATACGTCCAAGAGCACCAACTGCTGCGGGCGGGTGAGCGAGTGCTGGTGGGAGTGTCCGGCGGTGCGGATTCGGTGGGGTTACTGCTGGTGCTGGTGGAACTTAGCCGCGAAAGAGGGCTGGGACTGGAACTTATCGTGGGGCATGTGGATCACTGCATACGGGGTGCAAAGGCGCGGGCGGACGCTGAATTCGTAGCCGAGCTGGCCCAAAAGCTGGATCTGCCCATCTGCAGTGAGTCGGTCGATGTGCCGGCTCTGGCGGCAGAGCTAAAAGCGTCATTGGAAACGGCGGGGCGGCGGGCACGCTACGAGTTTTTCAGCCGGACAGCTAAGCAGCGGCACTGCTCGGTGGTGGCTCTGGCCCATCAGGCTTTCGACCAAGTGGAGACAGTTCTGCACCGGATTGTGCGGGGCACGGGATTGGCGGGACTCTCAGGGATGCGGCCGAGCCGACCGCTGAGCCGAGAAGGCGAAATTCGAATTGTTCGGCCTATGCTCAGCTGCCCACCAGCCCAGATAGAGCAATTCCTCCTTGAAAGGTCCCAGAACTGGCGAGTTGATCATACCAACCTGCAAGTACAGGCCACTCGCAACAGGATACGCAACAAACTGCTGCCGCTGCTGCGAGAGGAATTCAATCCCCGCGTCGAGCAGGCTGTGCTGCGGTTGGCAGGGCTGGCTGAACAGATGAAGGATTTTCTGGATGAGCAGACGGCCAAGGTGTTCGAGAAGGTGGCTCGGGATTTCGATTGGCTGATCTGCATTGACTTGGTGAAACTGGGCAAAGAACACTCGGCGGTGCAAGGGCAACTCCTGCGGCTGGGCTGGGAGCGACTGGAATTACCGCAGCGAGATATGAGCCTGGCGACGATCGAACATATTCTGGCCAGCGGACGTGAACATTTGGCGAGTAATCGGCTGGGGCGGCTGGCGCTGCCGGGAGATGCCCACGCGGTCTATCAGTTCGGCAAGCTACTGTTGAGGGCAAAAGGCAGCGGAGCAAAAGGCTTTCAAGCGGTGGAGCTTTGCCTGCCCGGAAAGGTAGAAGTAAAGCTTTTGAGGCTAAGCGTACAGGCCAAGGTGTTGGCAGAACAAAGTGATCCATTGAGCCGGCGGCGAGCAGAGGATGCAAACCTTGAAGTGATCGACGCTGACAGCGTGCGGGGGCAACTGCTGATCAGGTCGGCAAGGCCCGCTGAAATCTTTGAGCCCCTGGGGGGTAAGGCCTGTACAATGGAAGAATTCCTGCTCAGCTGCAAGATACCCAAGCTGCTACATGGGCTGACGGCTATCGTGTCTGACGAACGAGGGCCAATATGGGTAGTGGGCTATCGGTTGGCCCAGCGGGTGCGATTGGGGCCCGAGAGCAACAGAGTAATTGAGTTGTCCTGCCGCTGGAAATGACTCCGCCAGCAGGGGGAGCATTTATGAGGCAAAGTCGCTAGAACATGGTAACTCCTGTTGTAGCAGTTAGTTAGCTGAGCGAGCGAAATTGTAATGAGCGAGCGAGAAAAACGGTCTATTCGGCTGATCAAAGCGCCGTTACACAGTCTGCAGCGACGGCTGGGGCGCAAGGGAGGCCGGCTGCGGCGGCGACGGTGGGGGTTTGTGCTGCTGGGGGCCTTGGCGGTGCTGATCGGGATGTTCTTCTACCTGAGTAACCCGACGAACGTGCGAAACTCAGCAGAGCGTTACCTCAAACGCCTGATCAATGGGGAAGTTGAAGTGGAAGAGGCATCGTTTAGCTTTACGCAGGGGATCCAGCTGGCAGGGATACGTATTCTGACGAAGGAGGGGCAAGCTCCGGGGAACCTGGTGTTCAAGGCTGACAAGATCAATCTGAAGCTTAGTTGGCTGGCCCTGGTGCAAGGCCGTTTGGTAGCTACGGAGATTTCGGCGTCTCGCCCGGAAGTTTTTCTGGTAGAAGACAGCAGCGGTGCTTGGAATTTCGAGCCGTTGTTCATCGACAGGGACTTCAAGCTTATCAAACCGCTGCCCAGGATTATCTTGTGCGAAGGGCAACTGCACTATTACGAAGATGTGGCAGGCACGCCGGTCCTGGGGGGCACGTTTAGATTAACGGCACACTTCGAACCGAGGGGCTCAGAAAAGAAAGATTATTTCGGGCAAGTCCAAACCTCTGTGGGGGCCCAGACCCTGGCCAGGCTGGAAGGTCACTTCGACACGGTCTCGGGGACATTCAGCAAGATTGCCGCCCAGATCAGCTTGACCGAGGTGGTTCGTCAGAGTTTGCCGCGTCAGGCGCGGGCCTGGATGGATAAATACAACATCAGTGGGGAGCTGTCGGTGAGGGGGCATTACGGGCGGCGAACTCGGACGCGGATCACAGCGGAACTGGAGGGGATCGATTTTCGTTTGCCACTGAACGAGCAAAGCTCCATAGCGATAAGCAATGCCCGCGGACAATTGCAGTTTACTGATGAGGGGATATTGCTGGGGGCCTGGGAGTCGGGTGAGTCGGGCAAGAAAGAATCGCTGCGGTTCGAGGCTCTGGAGGCCCAATGGGAGATTGGGGGGCAATTCATGGGTTACCAGAGCCGGGCGGATTTCGACCTGGAGGTAAGGTGTGAACAGCTGTCACTGCCTCGCGATCCGGAGTTGATCAAGAGCATGCCCAAGGTTCTGCGGATGATTCTTGAGGATTGGGATGCGAGTGGGCTGATCTCCCTGACGAGCAATATCAAAAGGACTGCCGGGGTTAGCCCGGAGTTCCAGGCCAGCGGTCAGGTCCGCTGCATAGATGTGGCTGGAACCTTCCGGCATTTCCCATATCCGGTCACAAACATCCAGGGCTTGATACGATTCGATCCGAAAGAGACTTTCTTGGAAGATTTCCGGGCCAGGCATCAAAGCGGAGACGATCCGAGCAAATTTGCCCAACTCAGCGGGAGCGGGCAGGTGTTGGCCCCCTACGAAGATGCCCGGGCAGATATTGACATGATCATCACGGGTTTGGTCTTGGATGATGAGTTGCGGGCGGCCCTGTTGGATGAAGACAAAGCTAAATGGGATATGTTCAGCCCATCGGGGACCACAGAGCTGCGCTGCCGACTGGTGCACAGGCCAGGACAGGGCGAGAAATGGACAGCCTACATCGAGGCGGAGTTGACCGGGGTCAGTGCCACGGCCAAGGAGTTTCCCTATCCGCTGGCCGACCTTCGGGGCAGGGTCTACATCGGGCCGGATAAGGTGGAGATTGGCCGGGGTGTAAGTGAGGGGCTCAAGACAAGCGGCCAGGAGCCCAGCCAGGGAGAGTTCGTCAGCGGACGGGCGGGAAAGGGGAGCGTCCAACTTCGCGGCCTGGTGGACAATCTGGGAGAACCAGATGAGCTGATGAACCTGGAAGTCAAGGCTCAGCGGCTGGAGTTTGACGAGGTGTTGGCCAAGGCCCTGCCGCCGGAAGCGCGAGCACTGTACGAGATATTGAATGTTTCAGGCTCGGCGGACATCTCCGGGAAAATTATCCGCGCCAAGGCCAAGAGCGAAGAGCCGGATTTCCTGATTGACGTTTGGCCCAGAGCTGCAACGTGCCGACATAAGGATTTTCCCTATCCGCTGGAGCAGGTGAAGGGCCATGTGCGGCTTTCGCCGGGAAAATTTGAACTGCTGGATTTTAGTGCCCGCCAAGGCCAGGCGTCTTTTACTGGCAGCGGAGTAGTGGCCACCAAAGATAACGAACACTACGAGGCAGATCTGACTATCAACGGCCAGGGCGTGCAACTGGATAAGCTGGTTTATCAGAGCCTCAAACCCCAACAACAGCAGCTATGGGAACAACTGCAGCCTGCGGGAAAATGCGACGTGAGGCTCAAGATTATTAACGATCCGGCAGGGCGCTTGAGCCATGAGCTGAAGGTCGAGCCTCGGGGGGTCCGGATTACCTACAAACCGTTGCCCTACGCCCTGGGGAATTTGTCGGGGGAGCTAATCATAGAACCGGAACAGGTTAGCGTGGATATCTGGGGCAGCGCCCCGGCAATCAAGATTGCAGGGCATATCAGACAGCACAAAGAAGAACGGTTGGTGAAACTGGCTGTGGTTGCTGAAGATGTTGTTCTGGATGAGAAATTGAAAATTGTATTGCCGGAAAAGGTGCGGGCATTATGGGAGGTATTTGAGCCGGCAGGCAGGGTGGACGTGAAGATTGATTCTCTGAATCATGTTCAAGAGGCCTCGGGGGCGGGATGGTTAGGTCTGGAGGGCAGCGTGGTGCTGAAAGACCTGAGCTTGAATAAGCCGCTGATTTGCCAGAATCTTTCGGGTACGGTGAACGGTTCGATGCAATCGGGTCCAAAGGGTCTGCAAGTAGTGCTCCTGGGGGAGTTGGAATTGCCGGAATTGAAGGTGGGGCCGCTTCGGCTGGAAAAGGTGAGCGGGACATTCACGAAGGGCTCCAAGGACAGCGATCAATGGAGTATCCAGAATATCCGGGCGGACCTGGCTGAGGGGCAAGTGGTGGGGTATATCAAGGGCAGCAAGGGGGACCAGGGGAGCTACTCGGCTCTGCTGCGGGTTGAGAATGTGGATTTAGCCGAACTTGTAAGGCAGATCAAGTCGGCTGAGCCCGAAAAGTTTTCCAAGAACGCTCAGAGCGATACGCAAGTAAAAGGGAGATTAAAGGGCTCGGTGGGGCTGGAAGGGAACTTCAATGAGCCGGGCAGCACTTCTGGGCGGGGAAAAGTTTATATCGACCAGGCCCAATTGTATGAACTTCCGTTGATGATCCGAATAATGCGCACGCTCAGCTTGCAGCCGGCCAAGGCCAATGCCTTCGATACGGTCCAGGTGGATTTTTATCTGCAGGGGGAAAATATCATTTTTACGGAGATTATTCTGAGTGGAGCGACTTTGCGGATGGGCGGGATGGGGGCCTACGACAGGAAGAAGGATTGGCTGGCGGTGGTGGTCAAGCGCGATCCGCCGGATAATATCTGGTCGATGCTGCCAGCCTTTCCGGAGGCCGTGGTGGCGGAAATCAATGGGCCCCTGGCAGAGTTGCAAGTGGAGGCCAAGCCCTTCAG
>DAOVKO010000217.1 GCA_030631725.1 Actinomycetes bacterium
AATCGCGATTTATCGCGATTGGGGAGGGCGTCCCTTCGGGTTGCAAGACAAATCGGCGTCTGCCGCGTCAGAACTCCTAAGCATACCATCCAGGTATGCCGCCGTCGTTCTTCCTTGCATCCATCCGATTTGTCTTGCAACGCGGCTCACGTGAGGTTTTATTAGAGTGCCTTATTCGCACGGCTCGGCTTGACTTTGGAGATTACAAGCCTAGAATAGCGCAACTGTCTGGGAGGCTTCAACTTGAATCCGACTTGGACCGCGAATGGCCAAGAGACGGACCAAGTCGATGAGCCTACCCGGCTGTCCACTGGTAAACATGGGTTCTTGCAATAAGGAGCAGACACAATGGAACTGAAAGGAAGCAAAACCGAGCACAATCTTTTGGCCTCTTTTGCCGGTGAGAGCCAGGCCCGAAATCGTTATACCTTTTTCGCCGGCCAGGCTCGCAAGGAAGGCTACGAGCAGATTGCGGGGATCTTCGAGGAGACAGCCGCCAACGAGAAGGAACATGCCGAGCTGTTTTTCAAATACCTCCAGGGGGGCGACGTGCAAATCACGGCTGAATATCCGGCTGGAGTTATAGGTAGCACGCTGGAGAACCTCAAGGCCGCCGCGGCTGGTGAACACCTGGAGACTACTATGCTCTATCCCAATGCGGGCGACGTGGCGGAAAAGGAAGGCTTCATGGAGATTGCCAACACCTTCCGGCAAGTGGCTAAGGTGGAGGCTTACCACGAACGCCGCTACAACAAGCTGGCGGCCAATGTGGCCGGGGGAAGCGTCTTCAAGAAGGACGCCAAGGTCTATTGGAAGTGTCGTAATTGCGGCCACGTGTTAGAGGCTGCCGAAGCCCCGGATCGCTGCCCGGCCTGTGATCACGAGCAGAAATACTTTGAGCTGTGGTGCGAGAATTATTGAAACCATCGCGGTATTGAGCGATCTGTGAAAAACCTTAGAGCATGTTGAGGGCTTGGGCCAGGGCTACGTATTGCTCGGGAGAAAGCTGCTCGCCGCGAAGATTGGGGTCGATATGGGTAACGGCCAAGGCCCGGTTCAGATCGGTTATCCGCAGGGGAGATTCCTGCTTAAGAGCAATACAGGAACTTATCTTCTTGCGGCGGTAGTGGAGCAATACCTTGACAACTTCCTTGAGGGTAATCAAATCGTCGATGGCCAGAGGCACGCTCGAGCCCACCGTTGTCCGTCCGGAAAGAACAGCGGGGGTATTTTCCGTGGTCCGGGCCCAGGCCAGCATGGTTGAGTCGACCTCCGGCTGTGGCCAAAACACCGAGGGGGGTAGTTTGCGCAAGCGTTTTACGCGTCCTGAAGCCTGGAAGACAATGCTCATCAGGCCATAGGTTTTGGTTCCGTGGGGGGCAAGTATGCGGTCGGCCACTTCGCGCTGTACGGTAAAATACAACTGGGTGAAAGGCAATTCCCCGCAGATACAGTCCATGAGCAAACGGCCGGCCAGCCTGTAGGGCAGATTGGCTACCAGCAACAAGCGTCCTCCGAGCCTGCCGAGATGTCGGGTGAGCTTCAGGACTACAGTCATGTCCAGCTTGGATTCGAATAAGGCATCACGACAGAACAGTTCCACGTTGTCCCGGCCGCTCAGCTTTTGCCTGGCGATTTCCATGAGCCGCCGGTCAATCTCCACAGCCACGATGGCGCCGGCTTGCTCGGAGAGAAGCTCGGTCAAGGAGCCGGTGGCGGCGCCGACTTCCAGGACGGTGTCGTCCGGCTGGAGGTTGGCCCTGTCGACCAGAAGGTGCATGAGGTTCTGGTCGATGAGGAAGTTTTGGCCCAGATTCGGGCGAAGCTCTATCCGGGCCCTGTCGAGTAAATCACACAGTTCCTGCTTGCTTTGCACCATGGGGCTAAGCTAACATATCCAAGAGCAAAATTCAAGGCTCAGGACATCAGGATTCAAAAGCGCAGAAGCCAGGCGAATAAGCAATGAAGAGTATAACGCTTCGCACACATAGGCGTTGTGAGCTGGTGGATATTACCGGGGATGTTCAAAAGGCGGTTCAGGAATGCGGACTCAGCGAGGGGCTGGCCATGGTTTTCGTTCCCCATACCACAGCGGGGGTGACCATCAATGAAAATGCAGACCCCTCGGTGGTATCTGACCTGCTGGAGACCCTGGAACGCCTGGTGCCCCAACACGGGGACTACCGGCACAGCGAGGGTAATTCGGACGCTCACTGCAAGGCCTCGCTGGTGGGTTCGTCCGTGAGCGTAGCGGTCCAGGCCAACAGGTTGGTCCTGGGAACCTGGCAGGGCATCTACTTCTGCGAGTTTGACGGGCCCCGCTCGCGCAAGTTCCAGGTCCTGGTACTGCCGGGGATCCGGTAGCTCCAGGCAAGTCCTATAATGCTAAACCCATCCCCAACGTCTTGAAGCCCGCGGCAAAAGCTCCGGGTCTGGATGGATATCTGCCTAAAACCGGACACCGGAGAGAGTAATCGGGTGATTCTCAGAGCTTTTTACTAAATTCCCGCCGTCAAAGACCGATTCAATAGCTAGCAAGCAAACTCTGCGAGGAAGACAGTGTAGATGAGGGGGAGAATCGGCTGAAAAATGGCTAAAAGCAGAGACATTCTGACTACCGGTGAAGTGGCCCGGATTTGTAAGGTCGCCCCGCGAACGGTCTCCAAGTGGTTCGACTCCGGAGAACTCGGCGGCTACCGAATTCCGGGGAGCAAAGATCGGCGAATCCCGCGAGACGAACTGCTGGTCTTCATGGATAAACACGGGATTCCGCGTGGCGTTCTGGAGTCTGATAAACAGCGGGCCCTGATCGTCAGCAAGGGGGCCTTGAACAACTCAGCTCTGGAAAAGACGCTGGCAGAAAACGACTTCGAAGTTCAATCGGCCGACTCCGCCTTTGCCGCGGGGGTGTTGGCCGAACGACTCAAGCCACAAATAATCTTCTGGGAGGTCGAAGGCGACTCGCAGAGTAGAAGGGAAATTCCCCGGAATATCAGGGTCATAGCGGACTTGCAAAAAACCAAAGTGGTTGCTCTGACTAACGGCCAGGAGGAGTGGGAACTGAAGAATTGCGGCTTCGATGCCTGCCTGAACCTTGCCCTGGATGAGTCCAGGCTGAAGGGCTTGATAGCAGAGTTGGTTGGTGTTGCCAGGCAGCGAGTTGGCGGCAATCTCAGATTAGCATAATAAACGTCCACAGCACCGGACGCAGATTGTGCCCGGTACTGCTTCTGATAAGGGTCGCCGCGGACAAGGTTTGCGGCGACCCGGTTTTTGCACCTAGCTGCTTTGGCCCCAAAGGGTTAGAAGCCGTTGGCCCGAAGCAGAAAATCTTCTTGCTCCAAACCTTCGGGAAATTAACTTGTCCCCGGCAGTGCTGGTGCTGATAATTCGCCGAGCGATGCGGGCAAGAGGACATGACTGCAAGGACTAAGAGCCTATCCGAATAACCCGCTCTACTGCGGCCGGCTGCGAAGCTCTAGTCCTGCGTTGTCGGCCCAAAACGTCCTCGACGTGGCTATACCACGCCTCCGGGCGTTTTGGACCTGCCGCCTTGACCTCGAGCTTCTC
>DAOVKO010000244.1 GCA_030631725.1 Actinomycetes bacterium
GCGGCTCAATCTTCCCTGAATACCTTTAATATCTCGTCGGTTACGGCTCTCTTGACCGCTCGACCGTCTGTGAAATGCACCCCCGGTGAGCCTTCCTTGGCCGAGCCTATTACCATGCACATTATATCGGCAGCTTCCAGTTTTTGACACAAGTCTTTTACCGCCCTGGGCCCACAGCCGATCAGCAGCGCCCCGGAGGCCAACAGCCCCAGCGGGTCCAGCTTGAATCGCCTCGGCCCCGACGCTCAATCCCGGCCGATGCAAAAAGCGCTTGGCCCGGCTCAAAAAGCGCTGCGAAAACTCTCCCACCAATTCCTTCTGCTTATCGCGGGCTATCAGGGCCGTGCCTTCAATGGCAATTCCCTTGGTCAGGATTATCCGATCGCCCGCCTGCAAGCCGCCGGCGCTGAGGAGCTTTTTTCCCAAGAGTTCGCCGATCATAAAGCCGGCCACCATCGGCCGGGCCAGTTCCGGAGTCATTTCCGTGTGGCTGCCGACCAGGCTGATCCCCATTTCGTCGCAGGCCCGGTGCATCTGCCGAAATATCCTCTCCGCCAAGCGAGCGCCGCCCGGCGGCAGCAGGACGTCAACCAGGAACCATCGCGGCCGCGGCAGGTTTTGTTAGAGTGCCTTATCTTTGAATAAGAAAAGGGCGCCGGAAAAAAGGCAACAATGTCGAACCGTGGGGGGGGCACGGCCGACAGGAAGGTGTTGCCAGATGGATCCGGCGCCCGGAGATCATATCGCCGGCGGTCGAGATGCCCCTGCCTGCCGGCAGATAAGTATAATACAACGGCAGACCGCAACGGCGCTTATATCTATCAATGTGCAAAGCCCGGAAATTACCCCCTAAGTCCCCGTGTTAGAGCAAATAAAATACCTCCTCCGTACTTGTCGTTTTGTGTGACCGCCTGTAAAGTAGTCCCCAAAACTGAAATCTTCAAAAGCAACTTGCCCGATATCAGCGGCTCAACCTCTATAATACTAACCCCAGTTTGCCCACTTTGCAAGACAAATTCTCTATAATTTTTGATATTTTTTTATTTGGCGGCCCAGCGCTAAATAAGTATTGGGCCTAGGTGGATAGGATTAATATCCTAGTAAAAGAGATAAAAATACAAAAGCATCTGGCCTCTCGTAGCGGCTTGTACTACAAGACATTATGGGTAGTTAATGTCCGCAGAGGAAGTCTGCGATCCGCCCGGGGCGATAATAGCCTTACAAAGACCATTCTAGACCCAGCTTGCGGCTGGCTCGCTCAGCGCCTATAATCACAGCGATTCGAAAACCGAAAAGCCTGAGCCGAGGATGATATGGGCTGGCAAGACAGGGATTACTCTCAAAGCGGCTACGAAGGCCGAGGTGGCTCGATGATGGCCGGGGGCTTCATGTGGCCACGGGTAACACCGATGGTCAAGAAGCTCCTGATTGCCAACGTGGCTGTGTTCGTTGCCCAGATAATCTTCCAGGGTTCGCAGAATTTGGAGAATGTTGGAGCCTTTGTCTTCGAGCCGGCAGTGCATCAAGGACAGCTATGGCGGTTCGTCAGCTATCAGTATTTGCACGGAGGCGCCGGGCATCTATTCTGGAACATGCTCGGCCTGTACTTCTTGGGCTCGCTGATGGAACGGTCCTGGGGGCAGCGAAAGTTTTTCCTGTTATACACATTCTTTGGCGTAGCCGGTGCGACGTTGTACGCAGTGCTGGTGGGCTTTGGAGTCTTGCCGCGTGACGCTTGGATGATCGGTGCCTCCGGTTCGGTACTGGGACTGATAGGGGCCTGCGCGGTGGCGGCGCCACAGATCAGATTGCTGTTGTTATTCATGTTCCCCGTCCGAATCCGCACCGTAGCAATATTATTTGCAGCAATATATGCCCTAAACGTCATGTACTCACAAGATGGAGCCGACGCCTGTCATTTGGGGGGCTTAGCCGTGGGAGCATTGTGGGTCTGGCTGGAGAGCAAGGGTATTATTCGTTGGTCGGGCAGAGTGCAGGGCAGTGTCGGGCCAACGGGGCGTAAATGGGTGCAGGTCAAGATTCGCAAAGGAGCCTGGGAAAGAAAGATGAAACGTCAACAGGCCCAGCAGGCCCAGATCGACCGCATTCTCAAGAAAGTCCACGAAGAAGGCCTGGGTAGCTTGAGTCGGCAGGAAAAGAAAACTCTACAGCAAGCCTCTAAGAATGGGGCTTGAGGCCTGAGGCTTGAGGCTTGAGGGGGAAAACGGAGAAAGAAATACAGAGAATACAGAAAGATAATTAGCCAGTGATGAAGAAAGGCGTGAGGCGGGAGGTCAATTATGAGTGAGGTGGCTTGGCAGGAATGTATCAATCCAGCGTGCGGGGCAAGAGTGGATATCAAGGACCAAACCTTCGCCTGCCCCAAGTGCACAGGGCTGATGGACGTCAGCTACCAATGGAAGCTCATCCCGGTGCCCCGGCGAATGAAGGCCTTTGCCAAGCGCTGGGCCCAACGCAATGAGCGGCTGAACTTTTCGGGGGTCTGGCGTTTCAGGGAACTGCTGAAGTTTGCTTCGGAGCAGGATATGGTGAGCTTGGGGGAGGGTCAAACCATTTTGCAGAACGCTCGGGCTCTGGCGGATTACGTGGACATCGAGCCGCCGAACATATTTCTGCAATACGAAGGGCTCAATCCCAGCGGCTCGTTCAAGGATAACGGCATGGCTGGGGCGTTCA
>DAOVKO010000013.1 GCA_030631725.1 Actinomycetes bacterium
AATACATAGCCAGATGTGTCGGATCCGATGCCCCCAAAGCCCTGAGCATCGAAACGCTCAGGGAACAGGGATTCGCCTGAGGGCATAGTGAGTGAGCGTCGATGAGCACAAATAATCTTACATCCGGCGGAGAGAATCAGCCATGGCGGCCTTTGATCGGCATCACCATGGGCGACCCGGCTGGTATCGGCCCGGAGATTGTGGTCAAGGCCCTGGCCGATCCGGCGATTCGCGCCTTGGGACGGTTCGTTGTCTTTGGGCTGAATGAAACCCTTGCCTATGCCGCTGACCGCAGCGAGATTGACTGCTACTGGTGGAGATTTCAGCACGACCATCTCTACAACTGCAACAACAACGTTACCGTAGCCGACTTCGACGAACTTTACGAGATTCCCGAGCCGCCGGCCCGCCCCAATCGTCTCTGCGGGCAGGCTTCGCTGAGCTTTTTGCAAGGTGCCATCCAGTTAGCCAAGAAGCAGCGATTGGCCGCCTTGGTTACTGGACCGATCTGCAAGCAGAGCTGGAAGCTGGCCAAGTGCCGATTCCCCGGCCACACCGAGCTGCTGGCCCACGCCTTCCGGGCCAAGCAGGTGGCCATGATGTTTGCCGGCGGGCCCTTGCGCGTGGTCCTGGCCACCATTCACGAACCCCTTTTCGGCGTCCGCCACAAATTCACCATCGGCAGAGTATTCGACCCCATCGTTCTGCTGGACAAGGCCCTGCGCCAGTGGTTCGGCATTGACCAGCCTCGTATTGCCGTAGCCGGAGTAAATCCCCACGCCGGCGAGAACGGCCAATTCGGCGACGAAGAAAAACGCATCATCGCCCCGGCTATCCTCATGGCCGGCGAGACCGGCGTCAACTGCTCCGGGCCTTTTCCTGCCGATACCGTCTTCTCCATGGCCCTGGACGGCAAGTTCGACGGCGTGGTAGCCATGTATCACGACCAGGGGCTGATCCCCATAAAGCTGTTGGCCCCCAACGAATCGGTCAATATCACTCTGGGCCTGCCCATCATCCGCACCAGCGTGGACCACGGCACGGCTTTTGACATAGCCGGCAAAAACATCGCCCGCATCGAGCCCATGAAAAACGCTATTCGCATGGCCGTTCGATTGGCCCGAACACAGAACCAAGTGTTGGCTGGGGAGCAATAAAAGCTGGAGATCATGCCATGGCCGAACAGAAGAAAACAACCATCACCACGCTCTACAAAAAGAAACGCGACGGCGAGAAGATCGTTATGCTCAGCTCCACTGACGCGACGTTTGCGGCTTTGCAGGCTCAAGCTGGTATAGACGGTTTGGTTGCCGGCGACTCGGCCGCTACTGCCGTGCTCGGGTACAACTCCACCCTGCGGGCGACTATGGACTGGATGATCGAGATGGCGGCGGCCATTCGCCGAGGGGCGCCGAACGTGTACCTGATAGGCGACATGCCTTTTATGAGTTATCAGGCCTCCACGGCTGAGGCTATACACAATGCCGGTCGGTTCATGGCCGGCGCCGGCTGCGACTGCGTGAAGATCGAATGCGACCGCCGACAGGCCGACACTGTCCGGGCAGTTTCCAACGCCGGTATTCCCGTGATGGCCCATCTGGGCCTGCTGCCTCAAAGTGCGGCCAGCCTGGGCGGCTACCGCACTCAGGGCCGAACCGCTCAGGCCGCCGCCAGGCTCATCGAGGACGCGAGTATTATGCGCGAAGCGGGGGCGGCCTTGCTGCTGCTGGAAAGCGTTCCCCCCGAGCCCGCCAGGATTATTACCAGTCAGTCGGACGTGCCGGTCATTGGTTGCGGCGCCGGGCCGTACGTTGACGGGCAAGTTATGATCATGCACGACGTGCTCGGCCTGACCCTGGGCAAGAAACCCACCTTCGCTAAGACTTACGCCCAGTTAGCCGAGTCAGCCGGAACCGCCTTCGCCCAATACGCACAGGACGTCCGCCGGGGCAGCTATCCCGCCCCCGAGCACTGCTACAAAATGGCCAACGGCGAAGCCGAAAAACTCAAGGGCCGTTCGCCCCATTCCTAATCGCTCAAATCACCCTTTGACAGAGCAGCGGCAGTTGGGCAAGTCTTTGGTCATTTTATCAAGAAAAAGCTTGACTTAGCAGCCGTCTTCTGGTATCTTATAGGCTAGTGCAAGGGGGTTAGAGAAAAGGAGCCCTGCAGCACATCCATACTTGGCTAAGCCCAATTTGTTCCAGGGCGGATTGTGTCGGTTTGTAGACATTGTAGGCACGTGGAGCAGAGAGTGTTTCGCGTGCCGTTTTTGTTAAGCGTTTCCATTTAAGGGTCAGTTCTAGCTTAGAGAAAGGATTTCAACGTGCATGGGAGATATCATGGCAGATTGGTGAGATTAGGGTTGGTTATAGCTCTAGTGGTCGTTCTTTCAGTTTCGGTAAATGCAAGTTCTTACCCATACACGCCCATTCTTCTTACGCCGCTTCCAGGTGATACACATAATCAACTCTATGATTTGAATGACTCCGGGCAGGCGGTGGGCCTAAGTTCGTCATCAGATGACCATCGCAATGGAGTTGTCTGGAATCCCGTCAACAGTCCGATAAACATAGGCAACCTGCCTGGCGGTGGCCATTACACCGTCGCCACTGGAGTTAATAATACTGGTCACGTGGCGGGCTATAGCCGCACAGTATCAGGTGATTACTTGAGTGAGCGCGCCTTCATATGGGATTCAGCAAACGGGATGACCAATATTGGAAGGCTTCCAAGCAGCGTGGGCCGAAGCAACGCGCTTAGCATTAATAGTCTTGGCGAGGTTGTCGGATACAGTAATACTTCTACTACATCAAACTCTCATGCTTTCTTATGGGATTCGACAAATGGAATGCAAGACTTGGGTGATCTGCCGGGCGGCAACGATTACAGTCTGGCATATGATGTAAATGATAGCAGCCAAGTTGTGGGCTATAGCGATACTCAGACGGGAACAAACCCCTCAACTGGACAACCAATATACGGCGACAGGGCGTTCTTGTGGGATTCAGTAAACGGGATGGTTGACCTTGGCTCACTCCCTGCAATAGACGGGTGGAGCAACGCGCGGGCAATAAACAATGTAGGACAGGTTGTGGGGGTTAGCCGCGCGTTAATTGCAGGGGGAGGTGAAGAAAACCATGCATTTATATGGGATACAACAAATGGCATGGTAGACCTTGGTGTTCTGCCGGACGGCAACAGTAGTTACGCTCTTGATATAAACAACGCAGGAGAAGTGGTAGGCAACTCGAAAACGACAGGTTTGAAAACTCATGCGGTATTGTGGGATACACAAGGAAATATGATTGACCTCAATACACTAGTTGACCCACTCTTCGGCTACACGCTCAAGAGTGCGGTAGCAATAAATAACAGCGGACATATTCTCGCTAGTGCAAGTGACTACGGCGGAAGCGGGGTTTATCTGCTACTTGTTCCCGAACCGGCCACGCTGGGGCTGGTGCTGGTTGGTGGTTTGGCCCTGCTGAGAAGAAGGCGAAGGTAATTGCGAATTGCGAATTGCGGATTTAACATCACAGGACTGGGCCTAAACTAGCGGAAGGTGTGGAGCGTGGAGCGGAAGGCGCGGAGCAGGGGGAGGGAGGCCTGTGGCTTGAGGCCTAAGTAGTAAAGCCCCTTGGCCGGCTGGATCATTTTTGTCGACGCCGGCTCGCTCGCGGCAGGTGAAGCTTTAGCCCGGTCTTGGCTTGAAATCGCTGCTGGGCTTGCTTAAAGTGGGCCATTCGCTGGGAGCAGGTCATTTCCTTGATCTGGTGATAGACCTGTTCTTTCCACTGCCAAACTCGTTCAAGTGCCTCGCTAACTTTCATCACCTACCTCCAGGGGAGTAATAATGTGCAAGGGCTTATAGTAACCGTTAATGGCACTGATGTGCTCGAATGCCTGGCGTTTGCGTACATTAACCAGGTGCTGGTAGTTCCAACTTACCAACATGTCCAATTCGTTAACTACCGCTACAGCCACGTGCTGGGCATCTTCAATTTTCGATGGCGGAACCGCGCCAAGTTGTAGAAACTGCTGGGCCAAGCGATCCGCCTCTCGGTCGAATTCGAGGTTCACCGGCTTTATTTCTTGAACTAATTTGCCAAACATTCTGGCCAATTCTTCTGGTGCACGCCCGAGTTCATCCAAGACAACGTCGCAGACGAACAGCTCGTAAAGGTTTTGTCGGGCTAGCTCGAAAAAATCTTCTGTGGCCTTGCGGGATTCTGGGGCATCCTCAGCGAAGGCGTAACTCCAAACCGAAGTCTCCACATAGATGCTCAGCTTGTGCATAATTGCCTACCTCTGCAAGCTATTATATCCGGGAAACGAGGCGATGAAAAGAGTGAAATCTGTCTATACATCGCAAATAAAGTCATGATCGGCACATTTGCCCGAGTTGCCCACAATGGGCCTGCTGGTGTTGGGGGGGGTGGTAGGGCTGATTCGGCCAAATTGCAGGTAAGTTCGGATTGTGTGAGGTGATATCCCCCCCCAGGACGCAGCCTGGGGGCGTTGGGTGGTTTGGGTCTGCTGAGAAGAAAGGCTTGAGGCAGATAATACAGAAAGAAATACAGAAAAATGGATTCCTGCCTGCGCAGGGATGACAGAACACGAGCTCGGCTCAAAGGCTGGGTGAACGTTTGCGGGCAGCGGTGAGTTTGTCCTGGACTTCGCGGCGGTGCCGGATGGGCCATTGAAACTTGGCATCGAGCTCCTTGGCCTGGTCATAGTCCAAGGCCTGCCTGTAATGCTCGGCGGCGTCGGGCCAGTTCCGCTGCTCGGCATACATGTCGGCCAACTCCTCATGTAGCTGCGGTTTGGTCGGATAGCATTGCAGGGCCCGGTGCATGGCCTGAATCGCTGATGCCCATCCCTGCTGCTTTTCACTTCTGCGAGCCTGTTCAGCCAAGAGCCCGGCCAAGTCAAAATGGCCCGTCCAGTCATGCGGGTTCTTTGCCACGGCCCGATGCTGCTGACTTATGGCCCGTTCAAGATGCCCACGCTCGGCAAGTATCGTGGCCCAGAATGTATGCGGCCAAGGATCGCTGGGCAAGGCCGACACCGCTCCAGCCAACTCCGCTTCAATTCCATAAAAGTCAAGTGAGTACCATATTTCTGGTGCTGGCCTGTCGCGATAGGCCTTCACTGCTCGTCTAATGTGCAGATGCTCGCTTGCGGCAGGTACAAAGACCTTTAAGATAAACATGGCCAAGGCAACTACCGTCAGCCCACTGACCAGATAGCGATCCAGCCTGGACAGTTGGTAATTTTCAGCGGCCCTCCCCCGGTGCATAGCCAGGGCCAACGCGGCAAATACCCAGAAAATCGTGCCCCCGCCTCCGTGAAGCATAGCGAAGGTAATCTGATTGTGCAGCACAAAACCCGTCAGGCCGCAGATGATAGCAATGCGCAGCAGTGGAGTTGCCGGAGACTTCCGCCCCGACAAATCGTCGCTGTCAGTGATGGCTATGGCAAAGCCGATGGCCCAGAGAACCAACGGGGCTATCAGGCCAAGCAGCAATGCGGGCAAATCCTCAGAGACGGCCCTGCCCTGAACAATCCGCATCAGGGCCAGCCCCTCCGTATTCACCGCTGTCCGCAAGGCAAACGCTCCGGCCGCTAACAGTAACAGCCACAGTAAAGGACGAAGCCGACAAGTATCTTTGGAATCAGTCCCAGCCGGGCTTATTCGCCCACCTGCCGGTTTGCTGGCCAAGATGAATATACCCGCCAGACAAACCACTAAGCCCAGCCCTGCTAACAGGCCCGTCTCCGTGAACATCTCAACGACAGCGTTATGGGGATTGGCCACCTCCTCCACCGCTCGGTCGAGCTTATGGGCCAGATAATGGAATCTGAAGTTGCCCGGCCCCACGCCAAACCAGGGATTCGCCGCGAACATCCCGGCCGAGCCCATCCAGTAGTGCCAGCGAAAGGTCAGAGCTCTAGGCCCCAGTGAGCCGAACTTCAGGCCCCAGCCAACTACCGCCAGGACCAGAACCACCACCAGGACTGCCACACTTCGTACTATAGTCCGATAATATCGCCCCACGCTTGCCCTTGAAAGCTTATGCCGCCCGAATCTCTTGATGCCCACATATATTGCAAACAGCACGCCGGCCACTGCCAGGCCCACTATTGCCCCCCTACTGGCCGTCAAGACGATGGCATAGACCATCAGCCCAGCCAATCCCCACAGAAGGAGTCCGAAGAATCGGCTGAACTTGCGACCCACGTTGAAAATTCGGTCGGCACCCAGACCCATGGCCGCCATCGCCGCCAGAATCAGCACGCTGGCTGTTACATTGCCCGTAGCGAAGTAACCGCTGGCTTGGCCCTGGATGATCCGGTCTTCGATCTGGGCCGCCCGGGACGTTCCCGGCCTGATACCCAGCCCCGAAAGAAGCTTTTCCGGGTCCTGCTGATATTCAGCCAGCATCTCGGGCAGTTCCACGTGCACCTGGTAAACGCACTTGGCCGAGACCAGCACCGCCGCCGCCAAGACCGCACCCAGCAGCACCCGCCGGTAAGCCGCTCGCCGTAGCAAACCCAGCAACATCAGAAAGGCCAGCCATTGAGTAATCCAGTCGGCAGCCCGAAGGGTCCCAATCTGCTTTTGTCCGGCAAGGGCCGCGGCAATCACAGTGCAGACGCTCATCACCAGCACGCCGAGCACGGGCCACTTTGGCCAACGCACGATTTGCCCCTCACGCACACAGCCGATAAGCCATAGACAAAAGGCCAGCAAAAGCAGCCCGGCAAAGATAAGCGTCGTCAGCGGCCCAGGCCCCGGTTCCTCATACGCCCAGGCCCCCACCGGACCCATCCACCGCCGCAGACTCTCGGTGGTTAGAAAGCGTGCGACAACTACTGAGCCGGTCAGCAGCAGGGCCAGCCGCCAGTAGATATTATCCAACTGTGTTCCGGTGGATGATGGTACTCTGGGTTTCGACTCTGCAGACATGATTATCCGGACTTTTTGGAAACGCTCGTAGCTCTGGACGATTCAAGCAAAGCGATGATACCCGTAACCGCCAGAGCTTGCAGAAATATCAAGACAGCGCCGACGGCATCCACTTGCGAGAGAAAAGTCGCCGACACAGCCGTAGCAGCCGTGGCCAAGTAGATAGTCAGCACCGCCTTCCTCTCGCCCATGCCCCGCTGGATCAGCCGGTGCGAGAAGTGCCTTCGGTCCCCCACCCACGGCGGCTGATGAGCACGCAGGCGCAAAAAGACCACGGAAACAAAATCATATAAGGGAATGGCCAGGACCACCAAGGGCGTCAGGGTGCTGTACCATTGGCCCTGGTGAGCGTCGGAATAATAATAGGTCGTCAGCACCGATACCACCGCTACCAGGTAGCCCAGGGGAAGAGAGCCGGCATCGCCCATGAATATCCGGGCGGGATGGAAGTTGTAGAGCAGGAATCCGGCCAGCCCGCCCAGCAGCACCGTAGCCAACGTGGGCACGAATATCTGCTGCGACGTTCGGCCGACCCAGATGAGTACGATCAGCACGATCGCTGCGACACCAGCCGAGAGGCCATCCATGTTGTCCAGAAAATTAAACACGTTGGTCAGCAGGACGATCCATATCACCGTCAGCAGCGTCCCCATATGCCAGGGCAGGAAGGTAAGCAGGCGAATCTCAAAAAAAGCCACCAGGCCAATGGCCACGGCAAACTGCACGATGAGTTTTGCCAGCGGCTTGACTGTAAAGCGGTCATCGATCAGGCCCAGCACGTGCAGCACCGCCGCCCCGCCCAGAACAGCTAAAGCCCCCTTGGCCCGGCTGAGGATTCCCGGCAAATACTCTTCCAGGCCCGCCGGCAGCCAAAACGGGCGTACATCCTGAGCCACGCAGTACCAGACCGCCCCCAGGCCGGCCACAATCGGCAAGACCACCGCCCAGAAGATAGCTACGCCGCCGCCCTTGGGAACCGCTCGGGAGCTGAAACGTCCCTCGCTCGGCTCATCCACGAAGCCCATCCTGCCAAAGAGCCTGGCCAACAGCGGGGTTACCACCGCCGCAATCACAAACGCCCCACAAAAAGCTGCTACCAGCAGAGGGATAATCATTGCTTGACCTCCTGTTTGCGGAGTTGTTCTAGCAGACGCCTGCGCGCCTGGCTGAAGAATCCATGATACCTCGGCTCGGCATAGTCCGGATAGCTCCAGGGGAAGCTTTGCCACACACCGTGTCCATACTGCAGCGTAACCTCCCCATAAATTCCCCGGCCCAGATAGACGCGGTGCGAATAGTCCTTGGTCGAAGCCAGGACCAGCTTAGCCGGCGTTACGTAACCGGGGTCGAGATTAATCGCCCGCCGCAGCCCTCGGCCTCGCCGGCGGGCATCCGCCAACTCCGCCGAGTTACAGGCCAGCTTGAGCTTGACTATATCAGTCGGCTCACCAAGCTGGGCCAAACTGATGAACTGCCTCAGGAGTCTCTTAGACATCTCCTTGGCATAGTATTCCGTGCTGCTGAAGGGCCAAACCTCGCTGGCCGACTCCACAGCCCCGAGCTGTCGGGCGATAAGTTCGCTTGCCTGGGCCAATATCTCTTCACTGATAGCCAGGATTCCCACGATGAACTTGACTGGTTTTGGTTCTTGGACTTGACCCATGCCGTCAGGCTCACATCCCCCGGCTCGGGACCGACCTACGCCCACAGATTATACCGCCAGCCAACTTCACCGGCCAGGGGGTGGAGACACGACCGGTTGCTGAGACTACGGTGGGTTTTCGCCCAGTCCGGACAGGATAAGTTCCCGAGGGAGGTTAGCCAGACCGGTTGTGCCAGGAGAATCAGCAGTAAAGCGAAAAGAAGATAGCTGCGTTGTCAACTCCGTTCCCGGACGTAGAGACAGCAGGAATCTGTCCCATTCGTCAGCATCTTCTTGAGTAAGACCTTCCCGCCAGAGACAATACTCGGCTAAGTTCTCTCCTTTTAGTACCAGCTTGCCAAAATGCGCTGTTTGAAATTGCTTGTTGGGCGTACTCCAAGCTGCATAGAAGAAGGTCTGCCATCCACTCGATCCCTCCGGCGTTGTTGCCGACCAGGTGAGCGTTTTGGTCTGTTCGTTCCATTTGCCGTTGCTGCCAACGGGCTTGGACCCACAGCTCAGGCTAACTTTGTATGTATATTGGTCAGCAAATAGGTTGAAAGGGAGCCAATCAAAGATACCAGTTTCCGTGTAAATTGCTTCCCAGGCTTCCGGCGGCTCAGCGTTGGGATCGTCCTCTTCGAGCTTCTTTTTCTCCCAGGCATTGTTATAGACCTCGCTAGTCCGAATGTATTTCTCGAAGGAGGCCTTGGCTGTTTCTGCGTCCGAGAGAAAACTCAAAGATGCTGGCAACCTTGTCGAGTTTTGATGTCCCATTTTTCCTGCGATAAATCGCTGGATAATGGTCATTAACCATCCGCAATCGTCCCGATTCTCCGCATAGTTGATTGCACCTGCCATGTCAGGCAATTGGATTTGATCGAAGTACCCCCGTGCAGCAAAGTAGTGATAAGTCCGGGCAGCGAACTCTTCCATATATTCAGTCGTCTCGGTCTGGGAGGATTGTTCTAGCTGCCCAGTCGTCTCGCTCCCGGAGGACTCTTCTATCTGTATATGCAGATCCGTCCCCATTTCGGACACAATTGCCCCAACATATATGTACATGTAGATATTCTTGATGTCCTGCCGCAGGTTCTGGTCGCAGAATGTTCGGAGCATATCGAAATTTGGCTCATGTCCTAGCTCCATCTCGAACCATCCGATCAGCAGCTCGATCAGGATGTCGATGCTTTGATAGCTCTTCTCCAGTCTGGCAAGCACGTCATCGCTGCCGTAAAATCGTTCCGTATAAAGAGACGATGTCCCCATTTGTGTATTCAAGTGCATAAATGAACCTGACTCATTGATGTCGTTTGGCACGTTTTTGAAAATCCCGACAAAGGTACGCTTGCCCTGCTGTTCTCGATACAATCGTCCGATGTGGCTCCGTTCCTCTGAGGACACATTACTCGAACAGGTCAGCTTGCGTTCAAAGCTGTCTCCTGCGGGAGCGATTTCTAGTGTGTATTCGTACTGTTCTGTCTCAAAGCAGCCAGAGGTAATAAGAAGCAAGCTGGACACTACGGTTGCCAGGATAATGTCTCTAGTCATAGTAAATTCCCTCAAAACACAGTTATGGAAATCCCTCCACACATTCTACCCCCCCCCGCCACCTTCGCCTGGCACGGGCCGCCTAAGGCGGACAACGGTTTTCGAAACCGTCCCTCCAAAACCGTAACATAGTCTCAAGACAGCAATTACCGCAAGTGAAAAAATGATGCTCGCACGCCAGCTTGCACAGCTCAGGTCCGTTTACATCTCGTCCAGCTCGAGCCGGATGGAGCTATTTCCCTGGATGCCCAGTTTCTCTATCGGTATCTTCAGCTCGAGGAATTTTCCTTCGAAGGCCACGAATTCGGGGTTTTCTATCGACTCGGCCTCGAAGACATCGTCGTGGCTGTCCGTCTCGGCATTGTAACGCTCCACTTCGAAGCTGGCCATCGGCAGTTGCTCTGTGGCTTTGCCCGAAACAATGTTATAAGTTGTCGAGACGCCTGTCGGAATCCAGATGGTGAACTCTTTTGCTTCGCTGTAGACGCTGAGGTATCCAAGCGCGCCGGAAGTCGGGCGGTGCGGCGGCGTGGCCAGCTGCTTCTCATACCTCTCGCCTATGCCCAGTGATAGCTCAAAGAGTATGTAGAGGTTCGCCTGATCGCGGGCGAGCTTGACAGCTTTGCATGTGTAATGTCTGTTACTCCATTTGTCGTGGTGTATTATCAACACAGCAGGCACTTGGGCCCACTCGTCAGCCCTGCCGTCAATGGTGATGTTTGCTAGCGGGGCTGGCTTAGGAGACGGTTGTTGGCTTTGCTTGGACCTTTGGGCGGCACTGCGCTGGGCTTGCTGCATCATCCTTTCCAGCGTAGAAGGCGCTCTGGTTTGCTGGGAAGGCTGTTCTGTATCGCCAGGCCCAGATTTATCCTTCCTGCCGGCCAAATACGCAATCACGCTCAGCACGACCAGGATAGCCACGATGATGGCTATTGTTCTGTTGCTCATTTTCGCTCGTCCTCCTTCTATCTACGGCCCGGCTCAGGACCGAGCTACGCCCACAGATTATACCACTTGGCAGCTTCGTCTGCCACGGGCCCGAGACGATGGGAGGTTTTTTGGGGAAGAAAAGGATATTATTTCTTTTGCCCAAAAATATGTTTATGAACCAGAATCGTCATCGGATATCTCCTCTTCATAAATGATTGTCTCGTTTCCCGAGGGGATATCAATAACGCCAACACGAAACGGAATGTCTTTGCTGTTCCCACGGTCGGTAAAATAGATCTTTCCACTTGCGGGTTCTGACCAATCACCGCCATTGGGCAGTTGTTTTTCCCATGTTTTCTGCCCAGTCTTCACATTAAAACAGGCCATTCCGAACGTCGGGTCACAGACAAGTGCGATGATATACTGGTCATAACACATGACGGTAAGCATCCCAGTCGCTGCGGATAGCTCGGTGACCGATTCTTCCTTCAGATCAGGTAGTGAATAAAGACGCAGTAGGGGGGGAACGAACTCAAGTCGCCCCTCGCCGGTTTGCCGTGAAAAACCGTTCTTAATGTACACAAGTAGACCATCTGTGGAGCCTAGGTTGATGAACATCGCAAGCTCATCGGTTTCGGGCATGTCTATCGTTGAAACGATCTGTCCGTTGTCGACTCTAATACACATCAGTTTGTTTAAGCCGTCGGGAATAACAATGTATGGGTGAAGGTAGGCCACAGGAAACCGACCGAAAAGGAAAAGATTCTCGGAAAACGGTATTCTCCAAACTCGCTTTCCAGATTTCAGGTCAAAAGCTTCCACCGCCCCATCTAACTCGAATGCAGCCCCTAACATGGCAGGCTCCACCCCCGTCACACAAATGAGCATATTCTCCAAAACAAGGATTACGTGCCCAAACTCTGCTTTTTCCCACAAAACATCACCTGATTCTGGATCCAGCATCCGAAACTGACGATGCTCCCAGCGATTATCTTCGACATAGAGAACAGTGCCGTTGCGATCAAAACGAACTAATTCGTGTTCAGCGCGGGTTTTGAACAGAGGCGTTTCGCTGCCTGTAGGAACATCCACGACAGTCATATCCATCCCTACTTGAACCGCCACGGAACTGTCATCTTTGCGGCTATACCGAATGTCGCTGGGATATTCTCTTTCCCATATCTTTCTGCCTCGAAGGTCAATACACGTCAGCGTTTTGGAATCAGTAAGGGAATTGAATACAACGTGGTCGTCGTAGACGATTGGCTGTCTAGACGGTGGGGATACGGCAATATCTCCCAGTAACCAACTGCATCCGCTAGTCGACACAGTAGCGGCAACAAGACAGGCAAACACAAAGACACGTAATTGTGGCGACTTTTTCATTAGAATCTCCTGTATCTTCCAAATTAGGCTGCCACCAGACATTCTAGCCCCCCGCCAGTTTCGTCTTCCGCTGGCCATCCTAGGCTTGGGGCTAGGGGATGTAACTATCATTATAGCCGAATCTACAGCGAAAGGCATTAGGCCTTTCAAATATCCGCCGAAAAATGCCTTTTCCCGGCGACTCCTTTGGGGTATAATGCCGCCATGGGAAATTTCCGGGCAAATTCTTTCCAATGGAGTCTGCAATTATGCGAAAAAATCGACTGACAATTGTTGCTACAATGCTGGTTCTGCTTTGCTCTAATGTCGTCTTTGGCTTTGACCCTATGGGGCCGCCAAAGGCAATGTTGGCCAAGGGACAGCCCAGTTTCGGACTCGAGTATCTCTACAGCAAAATGCAAATAGAGATGGGAGGGCCCACCTTCGGACCCATTGAACTCAGTGAAGTAGATATCGAAGACGTAGAGATAAACAAGATTTACGCTAATTTCGGCTATGGGTTCACCGACAGATGGGAAGTATTTGCTCGGCTCGGTGTGGCCGCCCTTGATATAGATCAGGGCGAAAATATAGACAACTTTACCGCCTTGATCGGCAATAGTGACGACCTAAGTCTGGCCATTGGTGCTGGGACGAGGGCGACTTTCTTCGAGTGGGAAAACATAAGCGTAGGTATGCTTGCTCAAATAAGTTTCGTGCCATTTGAGAATTTCAACGGTAATAGCGGCTCACAGATTGGTGGCGTACCCGCGACGCTGGACACGGAAATCCATATGACGGAAGTACAAATTGCTCTTGGACCAACCTGGAATTGCACCGAATATCTGTCTATTTACGGAGGTCCCTTTCTGCATTTGATCGACGGAGTAGCGGATTTGACCGCCATTTTTGACGGATTTTCTCTTGCTGATAGTGTCGGTATTGAGCAAAGCGCGATATTCGGCGGCTATATCGGGGCCAGTGTGCGTCTTTTCGAGTCTCCGAATATTAATTGTAACGTCGAGTTTCAGGCTACCGGGCACGGATATGCCCTGGCAATACAACTGGCAATAAGCCCCTAGCCCGGCCACTTCATAGAACACCGCAGAACCACGGAACAGCCTGCGTTTGATGTCTGGAAGCTGCAGCAGACGCTAGGGAGGCAAACCATGGAAAAAATCGAAATCATTATGGTCAAAGCCAAGGAAACCAAAGGCACCTATGTGTATGAGGAACCGCTTGACGAAACTGCCAAGCCACCGGTTCTCAGGACACAGTACATCCAGAAATGGGTTTTCGGTTCGGACCCGCCTGAAAAAATCAAGGTAACGATTGAAGAGGCCTAGCAAAGGCAGCCCGAGCCAAGAGTAAGCAAGCTCCTGCCCTGCCGACGTACAGCTAAGCCATGGGAAGCAGAAACGCTGGGCTGCTCGGGAGGTGGTTTGGCCCCATCGAGGCGGCGGTGATCGGCCCAGCTCCTCATTCAGCTCGCCTCAGTTCTTGGGGCAAGATCATTGCAATTCCGAGACCAAAAATGCCCTTTTACCCGAAGGTAGCGGGTCTATGCGATCCACTATCCTGATTTGAAAAGCCACATCAGGCCCAAGCCGCTCCCTGAACACTGAACGAATCCTTGCTTCTTCATCCTTGCTCAGTGCTGCCGCCAAAACTAAGCGCACATCAATCCGATCCAGTTTCCGCTGAACCACCTGAAATTGCCGCACTTTTTCAATGCCGTAAAAAGCGGACAAACCAAAGGCGCCATGAATTCTACCGCCTCCAGGCGTTGAAATGAAATCCATTTCACGACCTGATACCTCCCGCAGACGCAGCGAATTTCGGCCACAGCTGCACAGCCGGCGGGTCATAATCCCCACATCGCCGATCTGATAGCGAATCAGTGGACAGTCCGGCTCGCCCAAGGTGGTAACCAGAATATCCCCTTGTTGATCCCAAATGGGCTCCAGCGAACCCGGGTTTACCACTTCGATGAGGTTGTGGGTGAATGCCATATGCAGACCCGTGTGGGCTTCACATTCAAAGCCCATGAGGCCGACTTCCCAGCTGCCGTATCTATTAAAAATGGGCTTGCCGAAAACTTCGTCTATCTGCAAGCGCATTGGCTCACTAAGTGTCTCGGCACTGCTTATGATGCTCTTGGAGGGATAGTCCGGACAGAGCCGATTGCTCTTCAGAAAACGGGCCATTTCAAATACAGCGCCTGCATAGGCTATAATGATGTCGGGCCGGTAACGGCTAAGTTTAAGATGGTATTCGCCCTTGCGGGCCTCGCTCATATCGTAGGAGTTATACAATCTCTGGTTTTTGCGCAAACTCCTCAGTGGAGGGGGTGGGGACAAAGGACGAACAGTGCTGAGCACACGGGGCGGCGCACCCCACAGTAAGGCAATACGATGGCCCGGTTTCCATCCGGCAATAGTGTCGGAATGAGTCACGGCAGCCGCCTTGGATTGCCCATACTCTCGGCCGTGATAAAACGTTTTATTATGTCCGGTCGAGCCTCCGCTGGCACCAAGACGCAGGTTACTCTTCTCGACGTCCTTTGCTACAAGTTCATCCCGCCTTTCTTGTAGCATCTGCTGGCTTAGAACAGGCCACTTCGGCCAATACTTCTCCGCTTGCTGGGGATCCCAGCCCCTTTCGGCAAAGAGCCGCGAATAATACGGTACCATCTGGGCAGCCCGGCGCAATAGAACCGTGAGCCTTTCCTGGCTGTACTGCTCAATCCGCTCTCTCGACCAGCGGTGGGCTCTTTCGGTCTCGTCTGCTTCCCTGCGGCTTCGCCTCCTTCGCCGAGACCCGCAGTAGTACCAAAGCCACGAGATTGCACGATTTGCAAAACTCTGCAACGTTCTTTCCCTTATCAGGAGGACCTGCCGTCTCGCTATTTACGGCAATTCTTAAGGCTTTGCTTGACCTCTCCAGACTCGCCAAATGGCCCTCTCTCAGTGACCTGCTCTGCAAACGGTACCACAAGTCAAGTTAGGCGTCCACGCCCACCATCCGTTCCTCCCCCATCCTACCCGATTCCGCGGGGGGATGACAGGGCCTTGCTGGAATTGGTCTGAAGTCTTGGCCGCATAACAAAGGGGGCAGTCGTCAAGCCAGCCGCTTTGAAAAAGCAGCGTTTTCTGCCGGGATTAGGCCGGACATCTGCGCCTCAGCAGGGCCAAGCCGTCCACCAGCAACAGAGCCAGCGTTTACGGCTCAGACACAGACTTTGGTCGTCTGGGATAGTTGGACATGGCGGTCCAACTTAGAAAGTGGTACAATCTGTGGGTCCACATCAGAGATGCCATAAAATGTGCGAAATGAATCAAACCGCCCAAGACTACAGTGCTAAGCTCAATATAGAAGGAACCAGAGGTACTTGGATAGAGAACAGAAGAAAAATCGACTATGTCCTGTGGAGGATTCAAAAACACCTAAAAGGGGCCTTAACTGCCTGTGACATAGGTGTTGGCGATGGTTATCTACTGACTCGGCTGAACGCCGCTGGCTTAAGGGTCACCGGAATTGACATTTCTAGTTATTCCGTAAACTACCTCAGAGATGATTTCAGAAGGAAGGGCTTGGATATTAGATTAATCGAGGGCGATATTTCCAATATTAAACTTGAAGAAAATCAGTTTGATATAGTTACCTGCCTCGATGTATTGGAACATATTCCCGGACACAATCTAAGGCTAGCGATTGAAACACTCACACAATGCATTGTAAACGGCGGTCTACTAATTGGAACGTTACCCTTTCGAGAGGATCTAAGTAAAAAAATGGTGATGTGTCCTAAATGCAGGCACAAGTTTCACAGCATCGGTCACTTTCATTCATTTCAGACTTCTGAAGAAATAACCAAGCTCCTAGAACCAGAGTTCACAGTACTAGAAATGGCCGAATTGCCTTCAAATTTGTTGCGGTCAAACATATTAACCTACGGCATCATGTTATTAAAATCCGCGAAATATGTAGTCTGCAGAAAGAAGAGGAAGAGAACCATCTGTTTTGTTGCAAGATTGAGCAAGTCGTAGGGGTATCGCCAGTGAGCAGGGGATATGTTGTCGCGTCCGTAAGATGTCGATCCCGGATTCCTATGGTCGCGACGGTGCAGTACCTAGCAATAGCTGAGTTGACGTGAACCCTATTTATTGATCTATTCTGAATGCTGGCCCAGTAGTACTCGCACTTGCCCCTATCTGTCCGTAGCACAAGCGGAATAAGCACAAGAAAATTCCCGAAAGTCTCCTTTCCCTCCGACTCACAGTATACTCATGAACACAGCCGTAACGCCCAGCGGTCTTTTGTCCTTAGCGCTCGATGACTGATTGATACAAGCCCAGGTACAGTTTTGCGATCTTTTCCATGGAGTGCTCTTGAGCAACTCGCCGTGCATTCTGTTCATAACTTGATAGATCAGTGTTGAGCATTTTTTGCAATCCGCTGGCCAATGCCGTGGGGTTATCCGGTTCGACAAGCAAGCCGTCTTCCCCACTGGTCAGGAGTTCAGGCAGGCCCCCGACCGCCGTTGCCAAAACCGCTTTTCCGTAGCTCATTGCTTCAAGAACAGAATTCGGCAATCCTTCTGCCCTGGAAGGCTTGACAAAGAAGCTGCAATTAGATAGCAGCCATGCTTTTTTGCTATCCCAGACCTGCCCGATGCATAGAACACGATCTTCGAGCTTATGAGCATTGATCTGCTGGAGAATTCTTTCTTTTTCTCTTCCGTCACCAGCCAGCACCATCAGCGGCAGAGTCTTGCCTTGGTCCCTGAGGAGTTTTAGGGCATCAATTAACAAATCCAGGCCCTTATCCCGGTGCAGCCGCCCAAGTACTAAAAGGAAGGTCTGGTTTTCCAGGCAGGCAAAGGCAGGGGGCGTGAGCTTAGGCGACGAATCGGGTTCTGGGATCTCCACACCATTATGTATCACTTGGGTCCTAACGCTGTTGTTGGTTATGATAGATACCTCTTCAGCCAGCTGCCTGCTCACCGAGGTAACGGCTTGAGCATGTTTGAGGGCCCATATGATCCTCCTCCGCGACAGCCACCATTGACGTGGGCGAGCGTGTGGGTACATATCACTTCCCCGACAGGAGACCACAACGGGGATATTGTGGCGTCGGGCCCAGCGTACTGCGACATAACCCGGCAA
>DAOVKO010000130.1 GCA_030631725.1 Actinomycetes bacterium
GGCACTATTGCTGGGGTTTTTCACCGGATTGGCCCTGACGCTGTGCTTTAATGTTGCGGGTATGGGCTGGCTGGGGTTTTTCGCCCTGGTGCCCTGGGTGCTGGCTGTGGTTGCTTGCGATCGGACGGCCTGGGCGATGTTCGGCAGTTTTCTGCTGGGCTTGGCCTTCTGGATGGTCAACGTCCACTGGATTATGCCCATCACCATAGCCGGCTATCTGGCCACGTGTGTGTATTTATCGAGTTATTTTCTGCTGGGCGGCTGGCTGCTGCGGCACTGCTATCAGCGGCGGCGCCTGCCGTTTTTCATAGCGCTGCCGATCATCTGGGTAGCCCTGGAACTGCTGCGAGGCCATGTAATCACAGGGTTCAGCTGGCTTCTGCTGGGCCATTCCCAGTACCGTTGGATCAGGCTTATTCAAATTGCCGACCTGGTCGGTGCCTACGGGGTTAGCTTTGTGGTGGCCATGGCCAACGGGCTGATAGTGGACCTGCTGGTTCAGCCGCTGTTTGTGCGGACCAAGCGGGGGTCCAAACCCTCGCTGGTCCTGGCTGTGGGAGTCGTAAGCCTGATCGGGTTGGGGGTATTCACGCTGGTTTACGGCACAGTGCAGATGCATTCGGCCCAGCTTCGGCCTGGGCCTAAGGTGGCGGTGATCCAGGAGAACTTTCCAATCAGCGTAACCCGGGTCCCACAGAATGACCGGCAAATCTTCGATGCACATCGCAAGCTGACTCTACAGGCCAGCGAAACCTACAAACCCGATCTGATAGTTTGGCCGGAGAGCATGGCTCAGCCGTTTCTCTATCCTGAGGTACGCGAGCAAGCAAGCAAGCCAGACGCCTTCACAATGCTTGTCGATGGTAAGTCAGATGGTGTAAGTCTAACGGGCTGGCGGCTAAGCGACTTTGGCAATGCCCAATACGCCCAGACAGAACTGTCCAAGTTAGCCAGTAAAGTCAACGCTCACCTTTTGGTCGGCTCGTCAGCCCGAACATACGGCTGGCAAGACAACATGCTGAACCGTCAAGAGTATCGCAATTCTGCTTTCCTCTGTCGCTCAGACGGACTGATTCTGCATCAACGCTACGACAAGATGCACCCAGTGCCATTTTCGGAGTATATACCCCTACGCAAGAGCATTCCGCTTTTCCGCAAGCTTGTGATTGCCTGTAGCCCGTATGACTCTGACTATTCGATGGAGCACGGATCGGGCCCGGAAATCTTCGCCTTTACTACAAGCGACGGACAATCGAGTTTTCGCTTTGCCACGCCGATCTGCTACGAAGGGACGGTGGCGGACCTTTGTCGCAAGTTCGTTCTGCCGGAAAACGAGCCCAAAATTGATTTTCTGGTCAACGTTTCCAACGACGGCTGGTTCAATGCCTCCTGGGAGCTGAGCCAACACCTGGTATGCTACGTTTTCAGGGCGGTGGAGAATCGCATTGCCATTGCCCGGGCGGTCAACACCGGTATCAGCGGTTTTGTCGATTCGGCCGGACGACTGCACGATCTGGTCAGCGAGAACGGTCGGACCCGCGGAGTAGCCGGCCTGGCCTGCGCCCGCCTGCAAATCGACTCGCGGATAAGTGTTTACAGCCGCACAGGTGACTGGTTCGCCCTGTTGTGCGGCCTTTGTGCCCTGGCCCTTTTCGTCGATTCACTGCGGGGCCCCTGGAGAGGCCGACGAGCTAAATTGTTGCTGGTTTTGATGACAGCCGTTATGCTGGCTGATGCTGTCGGTCGCTGGTTGTTTTGAACTAACGAGAAGATATATACGTAGAGGAATCTGATATGAGCCGACCACCGATAATCCTGGCCCTGCTGCTGGCCGTTCCCTTTGTCTCGGGGTGTATTGGCTTTTCCGGAGTAGAGCCAGAGGCGTTGGAAACGCGGGCCCTTGAACGTCTCGAACAAAGCCTGAATGCCGAGGACATATTCGTCAGAATGAAAACAATCGAATCCTGTGCCAAGCTGGGCCTGCCCAATGCCCCGAAGATCTGTATCCGAGCTATCTCTTCGGGGGTTCCCTCGCTTGAGTTTGCCGGGGCCATGGGCCTGATCGAAATGCCGAGGCGCGATGCAGAGCCAGCCCTGAAGAAGCTCCTTTCCAGCTCGGATGCTTCGGTTCGACTGGCAGCCATCGGTGCCCTGCACCGGCTGGGCCGGACCCAGCACAGCGCCGAACTAATCGCTGCCCTGGAGAGTCCCAGCCCCAAAACGCGCGGCGACGCCCTGATGATCCTGGGGCGAGTGGGCGATGAATCGGCGATGCCGGCGATACGGCGGGTCCTGGAGACAGACGAGGTCGAACGCGTCCAGTGGCAGGCCGGCGAGGCCCTGGTGCTGCTGGGAGACGAAATAATTCTGCCTCAGCTGCAACTCTGGGAGAATTCGCGCAACTGGCAACTTCGGATATTCGCCATGGAATTGATGTGCCAGGTGCGGGACAAGGACCTGTTTGTGGCCGACCTGCTGGCAGCCCTGGGGGATCGCAACCAACTGGTGCAGCTTCAAGCGGCGCGGAGTCTGGGACGTCTGGGCCAGCAGGACGGTTTCCAGCAAGCGATGAAATATCTACATCCAACGGCCCCGGACCAAAGGGCCGTTGCCAGGGAAATGGGCCTGGCCATGGGCGAGCGGCAAGTGGCCCAGAGGATAGTCCAAATACGTTCCCTGGCGGCCCTGGCCCTGGGTGAGATAGGCAATTGGGATGCGGCTGCTGCCCTCGCTCAGGCCGTAGATGACAGAGACCCTCAAGTGGCCCTGGCGGCCGCTCACGCCTCCCTACGCCTGCTGCAAAAACAGTGATAAGGTCCAGATCCGAGCCCCTGGGCCATAGACCGGCCGGCTAGGTCGGCTTGTCGGCTGGATCCACGCGCCTGGTCCTGGAAGAGTCCCCAGAAAATAAAATTAATTTTATAGTTGACAATATTCATATTTGTCGATATAAAACTTCAGTATTGTTCATATGGAGGCCAAGATGATGTCTGAGCTTTCCACACGCTGCCCCTACTGTTTCGCGAAGATGGCGGTCAGAGCCCTTTTCTGCCGCGGCTGTTCGACCGAGATCAAGAGCGATTTCGCTACGCCAAGGTTCCTGGAGCTTTCGCCGGAGCAACAGAGGTTTGCCGTGGAGTTTATCCTGGCCAGTGGCTCTCTGAAGGAAATGGCCAAGATTCTGGATGTCTCTTACCCCACCGTGCGGGCCAGGCTGGATAGGATTATCGAGTGCCTCAAGAGCGAGAAAGCCCCCGAAGACGAACGCCGGGCAGCCATCCTCGATGCCGTGGAGGAGAAGAAGATTTCTTCAAGCGAGGCCTCGCGGCTGCTGTCGGAATAGCCGGACGATTTCAAGGAGCAAAGCCATGGATGAAGAACGCAGACGAATCTTGCGAATGATGGCTGAGGGGACTATCTCGGTCGAGGAATGCGATGAGCTGCTGCGGGCACTTTCCGATCGCCGCAAGGAAAAGACTGAAAAGGAAGTCCAAGCCGCCCAGACAGGCAGCCGGCCGGTCTGGCCCTACGTGTTGTTGGTTGTCCTGGCGATATTGGCCTTGCCCGTGGGCCTGGCAACTTTTGGGGGACTTCTGGGCGGAACGGTCTGGCGTTTCGGACCGATGCCAGGCTTTAGGGCCTGGTTTCCATGCGTCTTTCTATTAGCACCGATAAGGATCCTGCTGTTTATCTTTTGGGTCTGGATGCTTGTGGATTGTCTTTCTCGGCTGCCCTGCGATTTCAGACTGCTCTTTACAAGTGAGCACAAATATGACAAATGGATCTGGCTGGGCATCGTTATCCTGGTCTTCCCAATCGGGGCCATAGTCTACTTCTTCCTCATCCGTCAGCCGGCACGGCAAATCGCCCCGCCTTCGAGCAAGGAAAAGCCACCATCCGCGCCAAAACCTCCAGCCCCGCCGGAAAGGCCGCTTCGACCATCGCGCCGGGCTAGGTCTATCAAAGCATTGGTCATAATCACTATTATTCTGGCACTGTGCTTCCCGGTAGTAATCGTGCTGGGTCGCATACTTTTCGGGCGGGCGATGCAGCCCACAGCCTTTCACCACGTTGGACCACAGTTACGGATGACTGGCGTTGGTCTGGTCATTATTCCTACGGCCATAATCGTCTTGATTTGGCTTATATTCTGGATCTGCATGCTGATAGACTGCCTGGCCCGGGACTATCGGGAGTTTGGCACACTGATAACGTCCGATAAGTCAGCCGACAAACTGGTCTGGGTGCTATTGATCCTGTTCCTGCCTATCATCGGGGCGATAGCCTATCATATCGCCATTCGGCGTCGAGCCGTCAGCGCATAAGAATAGAAAGCTTGCTTGGTCCAATCGTCTCATGTAGGAGTCCAAATATGGAAATGTCCATTGGCTTTTGGGAGCTACTCATCGTTATTCCCGTGGGTATCATAGCCTTGATCGCGCTAATATTCTGGATCTGGATGCTCATAGACTGCTTGACCCGCGACTATCGAGAGTTCGGCACACTTATAACGTCCAACAAGTCAGCTGATAGACTTGTGTGGTTCTTGATTATTCTCTTCACATTTATCATTGGGGCCATAGCGTATCATATCTCGATTCGCCGGCGTCCGCGGTCTGCAGAGCAGAGCGGCTAAAACAAGCATACTACTGAAACTCCAGTATCAGCCTGAGGCAGTCTGACTTGACAACTCCGTGTGCGGAAGGTATGATAAGCACGCTGCCCGTGGCCAAAAACCGTAAGGAGGCGTAAGGGTGAGCTATCATTACACCGTTATTCTGGAGCGGGAGGCAGACGGTGGCTTTCACACCTACTGTCCAGCCCTGAAAGGTTGTCATTCTCAAGGAGACTCGCTGGATGAGGCTCTGGAGAACATCCGTGAAGCAATTGCAGCTTACCTCCAGAGCATGAAAGCTCATGGTGAAGCCATCCCACAGGAGGATCTCCTGATCAAACCTGTGGAGATAGGCATATGAGCAAACTGCCAGTAGTGTCGGCCCGGCAGGTTGTGAAAGTAGCCCAGAAGCTGGGGTTTGAGTTTGATCGCCAAAATGTTTAGGTCTTCTGGTATAGGTGCACGTCGCGCTGGGGGAAGGGTATTTGGATACCCTCTTGGGCAAAGCGTTTCTGGATGGCCAGGTTAATCTCGTCGGTAATAGAGAACTTTTCGCGGTAATCGGATACCCAGGCTATGAGCATGACCTCCAGAGCTGAATCGCCGAAAGACATGAAGTAAGCGGCTGGGGCGGGCTCATCCATGACCCGCTGGTTTTTGCTGGCGATGTCTACGAGGATCTGCTTGACCTTGGCCATGTCCGAACCGTAGGCCACGCCCATGCGGAGGCGGAGCTTGACCTTGGCGCTGGGATAGCCATGGTTGATGACCCGGGCAGCAGAGATGTCGGAGTTGGGGACAACGAGAATGGTGTTGTCGAAGGTGAGAATCTTGGTGCAGCGCAGGCCGATCTCCTGGACGTCACCGATTTTGCCGTCGGGCAGCTCGATGCGGTCGTTGACGCGGAAGGGCCGATCGATGAGGATCAAAAAGCCGGAGATCATATTGGCCACGGTCTCCTTGGCGGCCAGGGCCACGGCGATCGAGGCGATGCCGGCGGTGGCTACAAAGCCGGTAATGCTCACGTCAAATTTTTTGAGGATGATCATAGCCCCCACGAAGAAGATGGCTATCTTGCTGAGCTTGTTGAAGAGGGGGATGAACTGATCGTCCAGGGTGGTTTTGGTCCGCTGAGCGATGTTGAGGCGGTACCATTCGAGCAGGGATCCCAGGAATTTACCCGCCAGCAGGCAAAAGCCGACGACCAGAGCCACAAAGAGGACATTGTTGGCCATCTTCAGCCAGCCGCTGAGCTTGTAGGCCTCTATCTGCTCGAGGCTCCAGAGTGCCCATTTGAATCCGCCGAGCAGGACGACAAAGGCGATAGTAGGTGCAGTATCGGCCAATATTTCGGGCAGTAATTGTCCGGGTCGGCGTTTTTGAACGGTCCGGGCAATTCGCAACCATACGGTTTGCAGCAGGGCCCAGGCGAGCATGGCCCCACAGGCCAGGCCAAGAGCAATCCACAACTGTACGTCCGGCATTTGTACTACCTCCGGTTTAGGCACTATAACAAATCCTGACGTGAGCCGCGTTGCGAGCCAAATCGGATGGATGCAAGGAAGAACGACGGCGGGGCACCCCAATCGCGACTCACTGCGATTGGGGACCCCCGGCATACCTGGATGGTATGCTTAGGAGTTCTGACGCGGCAGACGCCGATTTGTCTCGCAACCCGAAGGGACGCC
>DAOVKO010000080.1 GCA_030631725.1 Actinomycetes bacterium
AGTCTGAGCCCTTCGTCCAGTCGTCTGCCCACGGCCGGGCCCGCTGTGTCCTGAGCCTGACCTCGCGAGCATCGGTCGCTGATGGTCAAGACCACGGCCTGGAATAAATCGCGACTCACCGGCCAGATTACCTCTGCCTTATCGCCCGCTCTGGCCAGCCCGCCGCTTTGCACCCTGGCGAACAGACCCAAGCGCGGCACGATACAATCGCCGGTCAATTGGCCTATCCGGCAGGGAGTATGACAGACCTTGCCGATCTGGCTAACGACCAGCACGACGTCGGGGCCCAGACACACTCGGCTGCCCAGGCCAAGTTTGGCCAAATCTATCCCCTCGACCACAACGTTCTCAGCGAAGTCACCGGGGCCAACGTCAGCCAATCCCTGTTTTCGCACGGCTTCGATATCCCGGGCGCAAAGAATGCTCACCTGTCTGTGCCAGTCCCCCGCATGAGCATCGCCCTCAATGCCCCGCTCGGTAAGAAAAATGGCAAAATCTACGGGCTGTTTCTGCACACCTTTCTTTTCGCTGACACATAATGCCTGAACCTGACCCATCAGTACACTCCGGGGCTGCTTGTTTACTCAAACTGACCGGTTTTGCCACACGTTGTCATTGCGAGCAACCGCCTTGCGGTTGCGCGGCCTTATCACTGCTCCCTGCCTTCGCAGGGACAAGCTTAGCAGTAATCTCAATCTCCAAAACGAGATTGCTTCGTCGTTCGCCAAGCTCACTCCTCGCAATGACATACGGCAAGATTCCTCTCGAAACCGATCAGTTTGAGTTGTTCAATCTTCGCCAGCGGCTATCCGCCGATTCTTACCATCGGTTCGGCTCGCCCAAAAAGGCGACGTTTGCCCTTGATGCCCAGCACATCGGAAATCATTTTGACTAAGCTCGACTCATTGGCTTTGCCCGCGTCCTGAAGAAGGGGACGTATATTAGGCCCTTCCGGCCGGGCCAGGCAGCCGATGAGTTTGCCCGTGGATGTCAAACGCAGCCGGCGGCACTGCTCGCAGAAGGGACGAGTGCCCGAGGATATAAGGCCGATACTCCCCTTGCGTCCCTGAGCATCTTTTGCGAGATACTTTCGGCTGGAACTGCCCGGCTCTTTCCGCGCGGGCTCCAGCTCGAAGGCTTCGGAAAGCTTGCCCAGAACTTCCTGCGAACTGACGAACCAATCCGCGAACTGCTCACCGGCGGGGCCGATGGGCATCAGCTCCAGGAAGCGGACCTCGCAGCGGCGTTCTATGGCGAACCGGGCGATGTTCACTACTTCATCACTGTTGATTCCCTTGAGGACGATGGTATTGAGTTTTACAGGGGCCAATCCGCTGCCCAAGGCCGCGGCCAGGCCCGCCAGGACGGCTTCGAGTTCACCGCCGCGTGTGAGTCGGCGATAGGTATCGGGGTTTATACTGTCCAGACTGATGTTGACGCGATCCAGGCCGGCCTGCTTGAGTTCGCCGGCCATGGCTGCCAAGAATTGGCCGTTGGTTGTCAGTGCCAAATCCGAGAGGCCCTGGGCCGCGAGCATTTTCACCAGCTCAACAACGCCCCGGCGAACCAGCGGCTCGCCACCAGTAATCCGCACGGTAGCCAGGCCAAAACGGCGTTTGAGGACCTGCACGAAGCGGATGATCTCCGCGAAGCTGAGAATGTCCTGATGAGTGAATTTCTCGACCCCCTCAGAGCCCATACAGTAGATGCAGCGGTGCTGGCAGCGGTCCGTTATGGAGATTCTCAAGGAGACGGGCGCGTGTTTTTCACTCTCGTTCAAGGCAAGGGCCTCCAGGGCCTGAAAACAACTACGCTTGGGGCAGGTATCTTTCCTGCCTTTCTGGGCAGGACAATTACTCCGTCAGCGGTTCCGCCGGAGATGAGATCTCCTGAGCCGTGCGACTTTATGGGCATCAGCGAAAGGCCCTTCTTGTTGGAGACAAGTTTAGCCAGGATGTATCGCACCAGCTTGGCCAAGCCCACAACCTCGCCGGCCAAGGGCAAGTGAACAGATGCTTGGCAGAGCCTAGGCTCCACCCCCGACAGCCGGCGAAGAGCCGGTAAGGCAAATTCGTAAAACCCGGTCATCACGCTCAGTGGGTTGCCCGGCAGGCCGAAGATATGTTTGTTAGCTCCTACGGTGGCATAAAGTTCAGGTTTGCCGGGCCTCATAGCCACACCGTGAAACCGAATTCTTCCGCCCGCCGACTCGATTGCCTCGGGTACGAAGTCGTACTTGCCCACCGAGACTCCGCCGGAGAGGATAACGACGTCGTGTTCGGTGGCAGCCCGTTTGAGTTTTGCGGCCAGGGCCTTGGGGTCATCGGGCACGACTTTATGGGCTACGCCTTGATAGCCCCAAAGGGCTAGGGCGGCGGTAAGGCTCGGGCCGTTGGAGTCGCGTAATTCGTGTCGGCTAACCCGTTCGCTTACCAGCCGCAACTCTTCGCCTGTGCACAGCACGGTGACCCGCGGGCGGGGGTAAACCTTGGGCCTAGCTTTACCCACGGTTGCGCAAAGGCCTATCTGAGCCGCTCCCAGAAGCGCCCCCTTTTTCAGCAGTACATCTGCCTTCATGGCTTCTTCGCCGCGCTTGCGAATGTTTGCCCCGACTCTGACAGGACGGCTGAACATTACTCCGCTGTCGCTTTCTTTTGTCTGTTCAACTATTACCACCGCATCAGCCCCGGCCGGGACGTTGGCGCCGGTCAGTATGCGGACACAAGTTCCGGGGCGAACTCTCGGGCGAGCAGGGCTCCCCGCAGCTACCTCGCCCACCAAACGGAGCCGGCAGGGAGAATGGACCAGATCAGCCGAGCGGACAGCGAAGCCATCCATAGCCGAGCGGTCGGCCGCGGGCTGGTCGCGGTCGCTGCGGAGCTCCTCAGCCAGGCAATGACCGCTGGCTTGACTTAGGGGCAGTCGAAGAGCCTTGAGCGGGCATACCTGCTCGAGAATAATCCCCAGTGCTTTGGTCGGAGTTATTAACACGGGCCGGCTCTATCCCAAAAGCAGAGCTATCACCAAAAACACCAATAAAACAGATTCAAACTGAGCCGTTCTGGCGTCGATGTCCGCCAGTCTTTGCTTGCCCCAGACACAGACCAGCGGCTTAGCCAGAAGGATCAGCAACACCGGGGCAAAGACCAGCAGGCCGGGAGCGATTTTCACTATGCCCAGCCCAGCCAGAGAAAAAACGCAACCAACTACCAGGAGTATGTAGAACCAGCGCAGGGCCCGGATTCCCAGCACCTGGGCCAGGGTGCGGATACCGCCGACGTGGTCTTCCTCCTGGTCTCGGATATTGTTGGCCGCCAGGATTGCGGTGGTTGCCAGACCGACTGGAATGCTTAGAAGCAGAGCCATCCATTCGAGCTTGGAAGTCTGGGCATAGCCGGCGCCAAGCATCAAGACCGGGCCGAACACCAGGAAGATTAACGGCTCGCCAAGGGCCCGGTACTTCAGTTTCAAAGGTGGCCCGGTATAGCAGTACAGCCCCACAAAGGCTGCCGCTGCGAACCAGAGCAGTCCCGGCCCGCAATGCCAGAGCAGATAAAGCCCGATGGGCAGTACGGCCAGAAGGCAGACAATGCCCTCGGCCAAAACGTCTTTGGCTCTGAGTTCGCCGCGGACCAGCAGTCTTCCCGGGCGTCCCTCGTCGCCTTCGACTTTGCGGTCAACGCCTGAAAGGAAGTCGAAGTAATCGTTGAGCAGATTACCCGCACAGTGCAGAAGCCCCACAGCAACCATTGAAGCGATGAGGATTGGCCAGTCCCATTGCCCCAGCGGGCGCAGAGCCGCGGTTGCCACCAAAACCGGCAAAACCGACACCGGCAGGGAAAAAGCCCTCAGTGCACCAAGGCGTTTACCAAGCCAGCTTACCATTTGAGCACTGCTCCAGTGCTGGCCGACGTGGCCATGGTCGCATATTTGCCCAGCACGCCGGTGGTAATTCTGGGCTTGGGCTTTTGCCATTTCTTCCGGCGTTGGGACAATTCCTCGTCGGAGAGGCGAACCTCGATTTTCTCGTTGGGGATGTCGATGGCGATGATATCTCCGTCGCGGAGTAGGCCGATAGGCCCGCCGGCCGCTGCCTCCGGGGAAACATGCCCCACGCAGGCTCCCCTGGTTCCGCCGGAGAATCGCCCGTCGGTGATCAGAGCCACCTTGCCCCCCAAGCCTCTACCCATGATGTAGCCGCTCGGTGACAGCATCTCCTGCATACCCGGCCCGCCTTTGGGACCCTCGTAGCGGATGACCACAACCTGGCCCGGCTCGACTCGGCCAGCCAAGATACCCTCAGAAGCTTCTTCCTGACTCTCGAAGATGATAGCCGGTCCTTCATGGACCATCATACAGCTGGGCACAGCTGCCGCTTTGACTACCGCCCCTTCTGGGGCCAGGTTGCCCGAAAGAATGGCCAGCCCGCCTCCCTGGGAATAAGCCTTCTCCAGCGGACGGATACATTCCGGATCGTTTATCTTGGCATCGGCAATAGTCTCACCGAGCGTTTTACCGTTAATAGCCGGACAGGACAGATCGAGCAGTCCTTCCTTACGTGATATTTCTTTGAGGATGGCGCTAACACCGCCAGCCTCGTCCACGTCTTCCATGTGATAGCTGCTCGACGGAGCGACGCGACAGATGTTGGGCACCTTACGGGAAATCTCGGCAATCTTCTGCATATCGAATTTGACTGAAGCCTCGTGAGCCAGGGCTAGGATGTGCAGGGGCGTGTTGCTTGAACCGGCCATAGCCATGTCCAGAACCAGAGCGTTGTTGATTCCGGCCTCAGTGATGATTTCACGAGGCTTGGGGCCTTTGCTAGCGATCTGAACTGCTCGTGCTCCTGCGGCTCGGTAGAGGTCTTTCCGGCGAGGATCGACTGCTGGGATAGTGCCGTTGCCGGGCAGGGCGATCCCCAGGGCCTCGCACAGACAGTTCATGGAATTGGCGGTGAACATGCCGGAACACGAACCGCATCCAGGACAGCCGTAGCGCTCGAGAGTCTCCAACTCTTCGGCGTCGATCTTGCCGGCTGCCTGCTTAGCCACGCCCTCACCAATAGAAATCAGGTCGATGCTCCGCCCATCGGGAGTTTTGCCGGCTAACATAGGACCACCGGAAACGAAAATCGTGGGCACATTGCAGCGAGCGGCAGCCATGAGCATACCTGGGACAATCTTGTCGCAGTTAGGGATGCAAACCATGGCGTCAAAACAATGGGCCTGGAGCATAATCTCCACTGAATCAGCGATAACCTCGCGGCTGGCCAGGGAGAACTTCATGCCTCTATGACCCATGACGATACCGTCACAGACGCCGATGGTGTTGAACATGAAAGGCACGCCACCAGCCTCGCGTATGGCCTGGCGGACGACTTCTCCCACCTCTCGCAGATGGACGTGGCCGGGGATGATGTCAGTATAGCTGTTGGCTATTCCGATGAAGGGCTTGTCGAAATCGTCGTCTTTCAAGCCGACGGCCCGCAACAGACCACGATGTGGAGCCCGCTGGGGTCCTTTCTTGATCGTATCGCTTATCATCACCAATTCCTTTCGACAGCCAGACCAGGCATCTCAGGCACGGTTCTTTGCGGCTTTCTTCACGTTCTTCGCTCCACGCTCCACGCTCTTCGCTCCACGCTTCACGTCTTCCGGGCCCTAGCCCTGCTCTTTTTCTTCTCGGCGGTTTTTTTGGTTGGTTTTTCATTGCTCAGTTTTATCGAGCCGTCGCTCAGCGAGCCGATGATTCGCAGCTTCTGGTAACGCCGTTCCACCAGCTTATCGACAGGAACACGGCAGAGGTGTCGCAGCGTGCGGGCTATGTAATTTTCCACGGCCAGCCCGGCCTGCTGCGGATCCCGGTGGGCCCCGCCCAGCGGCTCGGGAATAATGTCATCTATGATTCCCAGCTTGAGCAGAGCCTTGGCCGTGGGCTTCAGGGCCAGGGCTGCCTCCTTGGCATACTCTCCGCTCTTCCAGAGAATGGCGGCACAACCTTCCGGCGGTATGACCGAATAGTAGGCGTGCTCGAGCATCCCGATTTTATCTCCCACACCGATGCCCAGGGCGCCTCCTGAGCCGCCCTCACCCACAACTACGCAGACAATGGGCAGCTGCAGTCTGCTCATGCTGCTGAGGTTTTCAGCAATAGCGTGGGCCACGCTCCGCTCTTCCGAGCCCACCCCGGGATAAGCGCCGGAGGTATCGATCAGACAAACGATGGGCAGGCCGTACTTCCGGGCCAGCTTCATAACCCGCAGGGCCTTGCGATAGCCTTCCGGATGGGCGCAGCCGAAGTTGCAGGCTACTTTTTCCTTGAGCAGACGCCCCTTGTGGTTGCCGATGATCATAACCTTGCGCCCCCGAATCCGCCCGAAACCCGTTATGATGGCCTTGTCGTCTCGAAAACGCTTGTCCCCGTGCAGGACCCGAAAGTCGTCCACTATCATATCCAGGTAATCAGCCACAACGGGCCTGTTCTGATGGCGAGCTACCTGGACCGTCTCCCAGGCATTCAGGTTGGCGTAGGTCTTGCGCACCAGCGAAACCAGAGAGCCCCGCAGCTTCTTGATATCTTCGCTGAAGTCACGTCCGGTTTCGGCACTTTGCTCCTGGGCCAGCGCCAGCTCCTCGATTTGGCTCTCCAGCTTGGCGATAGGCTTTTCGAATTCCAGATAAGCCCCGCTCGATCCTGTAGTAGCACTACCGTTAGCCATGCTTGATGCCTTGTTCTGGCAGAGTGCCTTAGGAAACTCGTTTGGAATTAGGGAACAAGGTCCGAGAAGAGCTCGATCTTCTCCAGGATTCTGCCCACCTCGTGCATACCCGCCGGGCGGCTCTGGGGGTGTTTGGCCAACATGGCCATCACCAACTCGCCGGCTTCAGTGGTTATATTATGATTCAAGTTCCGCACCGGCTGGGGCCTTTCCGTAAGGTGCAGTTGCATCGATTTTTTGCTGCCGTCCATCTGGAAAGGCGGCCGGTTGGTGAACAGCTCGTACATCGTTGCTCCCAGGCCATAAACGTCTGCCTGAGCGTCGCTCCGCCGGCCAAGCACCTGCTCGGGAGCCATGTAATTGCGGGTCCCGGAGATCTTGGGCTTGACCCGAAGCAGATGACGCATATCAAAACCCGTTCTAACCGATACCGAAAAATCTATTATCTTCAGCTTACCCTTATCGGTAACCAGAATGTTGGCTGGCTTGACGTCGCGATGTACAAATCCCTGCTCGTGGATATAGCTCAAAGCCGCCACCGCCGCCATCAGCAGACCCTTGAGCTGAGCATTCCCGGCGGGGTCCTCTCTCAGCCAGTCGGATATCGGCTTACCGGCCACGAATTCCATCACCAGGTAGCTCTTGAGTCCGTCGATCGTGAAGTCTTCGAAGCGGACCAGATTCTCGTGAGAAAGCTTCAAGCCCATGCGGGCCTCCCGCTCGAGGCCCTGCAGGGCACGTTTGAGACGGTGCACTCCGGGGGTGATGGCTTTGATGACCACATCTCGGTGGTTTGTACTGTCATATGCCCGCCAGACCGTATAGTTTTCAGTCTGATGGAGCATCGATAGCAGGGGATACCCAGCCACAGAATCCGGCATAAATCACCATAAAATAAAAAATATATAAGGTCAACTTCGTCCGCTCAGAGGCCGGGGAGGTTATTCCGCCGATGCGGGAGATCGCCCCATGCCCCAAATAGCGGGGATAACACCTCTAGTCACTCTTAATCCTATCCTATTGGGCTTGGCTGGGCAAGAAAAAATTTGACTTCCCCCGCAGGGCCGATAAGCTGGTTTTTCTTTATGCGGGAGTTCTTTATATTTAGCCCCCGGTTTCCCCAGGACGCTACGCGTTACCGGGGCTTGCAACGCCCCCAGGCTGCGTCCTGGGGGGTCTTCGAACCCGTGAATTTGGCAAAAACACCTTATGGCGTTGTAGTATTAGTTGCCGCTGGAGCCTCTTGGATAGAGCCTAGTACTCTGTCGAGGCTAATTGCAGGAGCTGTCATTGCGAGGAGGCCAAAGGCCGACGCGGCCTTATCACTGCTTTAGCAGTAATCTCAAATCGTTCCTAAACAGAAGGATGACTTAGGAAGATGAACTGGCGCATTGAGCTGAGTACCAGAGACGAGTTTCCCGATACTCATGCCCAGGCCCTGTTGGGCCAAATCCGTGACTTGGGAATCACCTCGGTACAGGCCCTGCGCTTTATTCGAGTATTTCTTATCGAGTCCGATGCCCAGCGGTCGGCCATCCAAAGGGCTGCCGCCGAGCTCTTAGCTGATCCGGTTACCGAGCACTTTCACATTGGCCAAACAAAACCCCCGCCGGGCCCCGCCAAGGTGAACATCGTCGAGGTCCACCTAAAGCCCGGGGTCATGGACCCGGTAGCGGCTTCGACTCTGATGGCCCTGGACGACATGAACATAAAAGCTGATTCGGTCCGCACCGCACGCAAGTATATCATCCTTGGCTCCATGACCGACCTTCAGGTACAAACCATCGCCTCCGGAATCTTGGCCAACGACTGCATTGAAACGGCCCTGTTCGACCCGGCCGCTGAGCCGCCCTCCCCGCATGTCGCCCCTTATGAACTGAAGGTGGTTACCCTCCCGATCCGCCAGCTCGGCGACGATGAGTTGCTGGGCCTTAGCAAGCAACGGGATCTGTTCCTGAATCTTCGGGAGATGCAGACCATCCAGGAACATTTCCGCAAACTCGATCGCGACCCGACGGACCTGGAGATCGAGACCCTCGCTCAGACCTGGTCGGAGCACTGCGTCCACAAGACACTGCGAGGGCGGATAGAAATCGACGGGCAGATTATCGATAACCTTCTTGGCTCGACTATAATGAAGGCCACCAGAGAGCTGGACAAGCCCTGGTGCATATCGGTGTTCAAGGACAATGCCGGCGTTATCAGTTTTGACGATACCTATGCCGTCTGCTTCAAGGTCGAGACCCACAATCACCCCAGTGCCATCGAGCCTTACGGCGGAGCCGCAACCGGGATCGGCGGCGTCATTCGCGATCCGCTCGGCACGGGCCTCGG
>DAOVKO010000115.1 GCA_030631725.1 Actinomycetes bacterium
ATATCATGTGGTCCGCCTGGAGTTATCTTTTTTAGGAGCTTCTCATGTCCGCTAAAGCATCGAACGTGCAGGTTGGTTTGGTCCTGGGCAGCGACTCGGACTGGCACGTGGTGCGTGAGGCCACGAAGGTTCTCGACGATTTTGGCCTGGGCTATGAGGTCAATGTGATCTCCGCTCACCGCAGTGCACAGGCCGCTGGCGATTACGCGGTGGCTGCTGCTGGCCGTGGTCTGAAAGTTATCATCGCGGCTGCGGGGATGGCAGCCCACCTGGCAGGGGCAATGGCTGCGAATACGACGTTGCCGGTGATCGGGATTCCCGTAGCCTCGGGGCCGCTGGGCGGTGTGGACGCTCTTCTGGCGACGGTGCAGATGCCGCCTGGAGTGCCGGTGGCTACGGTGGCTATCGGCCCGCCGGGTGCCCGCAATGCCGGGGTGTTGGCTGTGCAGATATTAGCGTTGAGCGATGAGGAGCTGGCTAAGAAGCTCACCGAGCACAAGGCCAATCTGGCCAGGAGCGTTTCCCAACGCAGCAAGAAGCTGCAGGAGCGTATCGCCCGCCGGCAGGATGACTAAGCCTCTGTAGGAATGTGGGGCAAATGATTCCGCGAACCATTGAGTGGATAGGCAATCTTGAAGGCTGCGTGCAGCTCATCGACCAGACGCTTTTGCCGGGGCGTCTGGAACTGGTACAGATTAGTGATCTCAAGAGCCTCTTCGAGGCTATCCGTTGCCTGAAAGTACGGGGCGCTCCGGCTATTGGCATTGCCGGGGCGATGGGGCTGGTGTTGGCCCTCCGCGATGCCCAGACGCAGGACCGTGAAGAATTCCTGAAACTCCTCGATACGCAAGCGGACTATTTAGCGTGTGCTCGTCCCACGGCGGTCAATCTTACTTGGGCGCTGGAGAGGCTGCGAAATGTTGCTCATAGGCAAACGGGTCTTTCTGTGGCCGACCTCAAGCGGATGCTTCTTGCCGAAGCCAAAGCCATCCGCGACGAAGACGCGGCAACTTGCAGGACCATCGGCCAAAACGGACTAGCTCTGATCAAACCGGGGGCAAGGATACTTACCCACTGCAACGCTGGTTCGTTGGCAACGGCCGAGTACGGTACAGCCTTGGCGCCCTTGTACTTGGCTCACGAGAAAGGTATCGATTTTACGGTCTATGTGGATGAGACGCGGCCATTATTGCAGGGCTCGCGGCTGACGGCCTGGGAGCTGGGGCGAGCGGGCATCGAGGTAACGGTCATCTGCGACTCGGTGGCCGGGCATCTGATGAGCCTGGGCCGCATCGACCTGGTTATCACCGGGGCCGACCGCATTGCGGCCAATGGAGATGCCGCCAACAAGATCGGCACTTATTCGCTGGCTCGCTTGGCCCGGGATCACGGGATTGCTTTTTACATTGCAGCCCCGGCCTCCACGTTCGACCTTTCCATCGCCGACGGTTCGCAGATTCCCATCGAGCAGCGCGCAGCTGAGGAAGTGACTGAGGGATTCGGCCGCCGCACAGCGCCAGCGGATGTAAAGGTATATTCTCCGGCTTTTGACGTAACCCCCGCCGAATTCATCACCGCGATCATCACGGAGCTGGGGGTAATCGAGCCGGTCAACGCCGAGACCATCGCCCGGGTCATGCGCTGAACCTGCGATCAACCGTTGTATCAGCGTTCCTTCTGTCCGAGCGGTGGCTCTGCGGGGAGTTTGAGATTCAGCACAGCTACATAGATCTTCTTAGGTCCCAGGGCGACCAGTCGTAAGCTGCCTTCCTTGTCGATCGTCCCCTTCCAGGGCTCGCCTTCTGCCGGGCCTGGCAAAGGTCGAAAATCAAAAGTCATGTTCGCCCTCTGGAAGTTCTCCCGGGCCAAATCCCTGCTCAGCTCACCCTTGAGCTTGGGAACTTCTTGGCCAATCGGCCGAAAGCCCACATAAAGCTTTGTAGCATCTTCGGGTTTATGCACCTGCCAATGCCAGCCGTCCTGCTGGCGTTTGATTTTTCCATGGAGTTTGCCGGGCAAGTGCAGACGCGTGGCCGGGTCTCCCAGCAGGGCGTACATGAGCACCTGGTCTTGCCGAAGCCTGGGAATATCGATGTTCGCTTCGAGCTTGCCCTCCACGTTGCACAGCAGCAGTTCCATGACCGGGTCGCGAGCCTGGAAGGCATTCTTCTGAGCACTCAGCCACAGATTTCCTAGGCGTTTGTTGTCGGCAGCCAAGCTTTGGACTAACCCCACACCCGAAAAATAATTTGTCAAGGGATGCGATTCGCTGGCCGCCCCAATCACAGCTACCGGCCCGGCAGCGGCCATAAGGAGCGCCTCTGCCAAACACTTCTCACTGCCGGCGAAACTTCCGCTAAGGCAGCAAATAATCACCAGAGGAGGCCCGGGAGTACCGGAGGCCAAGACTTTATCGATGTTTTCGACATGGTAGCCGATACCCCAGTTCTGGAATTGCATGGAAAAGAAGTACTGCACATCTCCATGTCCGACGAGGACGGCTAAGAGGCCTCCCCGTTTTAATTGCTCGGTGAACATTGCACTTTGATCCGGGGGCCAACCACAAAATGGGCTTTTCGGATCAGCAGAGATGAGCCAAGGTGTTACCCATCGGGGGGCTTGGGCCTGGAGGACCTTTGTCATCAGTCCTGTGGCCACGGAGTCGACGACAGGATTGAACCCCGGCGCCCCCGCCCAACTCGGCAGGCGCAGGTCGTCCAGGGTTGGTTGGGTTTGCTCGAAGCTGATTATCTTGTTCACGATCTGTTTGAGTTCTGCTTGCGTCCGGGCTGGAATCCGTCCCACGGGAACATCCGGCATAAGATCCCCGTCCAGATCGCCCAGCAGAGCATCGGAGGCAAAATACTCTGATTGACGCTCCTCCCAGCGGTATTTCTCTACCCGCTTGCTCGGCAAATACCACGGTTCTTTTTCTCGGCCCGGCTCGTCATCCCCCACCAGCAGCACAAAGGCGGGCACTCGAGGCAGATCCCTGATTGCCTTGGCGAGAGATTCGGTGGAGATAACCGTTTCGAAATCGTCTTTACGTCGGTGCTCTGCCAGAGGCTGAATTGCTTTTACAAATATGGGTCTGGTTACAACAAGCCAAATGGGCTTGTTTTGCTCTTGAGCTTTGGCCGGCCAGGGCTGAATAACGAAGCAGAGCAGGCAGGCCAGAAGGATTGGCGAAAACCGTTTGGGCTTTTGGTCTGTCGAGTTATAGCGTGTTCGATCCCCTGGAGTCATATGGACCAAAGTACACATTCAGCTAGAATTTTACAAGCCTTTACTGACCGGCGCCTCACGTTTGCCGAGTGAGAGCTGCTGGCGGTAAGCCGTCCATATCTCTTTAGCCAGAGAATCGTATTCTTTGAACTTTCCGGCCTGCCGGCCGAGTTCACGCCGAAATCGCTGCCGACAGAACTTCCGCAGGCTTTGAGGGCTGCGTAGCTTATTCATTCTGGCCAGGATCATATCCGCCTGAGAAGTGTATGCATCTTTGGCTGAGCCGAGTTTGATCAGGCCGGCCGGGTCATATTTGGTCAGTATCTCCAGGACTCTGCGCCTAAGGGCCAGGTCTATTTTGTCCGTGCCTCGCCGCAGGTGTTTCACGCGTTGGTCCAGGGCCAACCGCTGGCTACTCTTGTACAAGTCCAGTATTAGACCTATCAAGGCTCCTTGTACGGCTGCGAGCATTCCGAAGAAGGCCACATTGCCGATGATCTTTCCAAGGATTCCTCCGCCGACTTCGCTCTGCAATTCCTGTCTGACGTAATCGGCGGGGCGAAACACAAGCATCACCTCTTTTGGAAAGCCCTCAACTTTGCTGATAAAGTGCAGCAATATCGCCGAGATTCCACCGACAAGAAACAAAGCAGTTGTCCATCGAAGACGTGTCATTGGTTCATTCCTCCACTGGCTGGCCGGGGTCCTTTTGACAGAATCTCACCGGCCAACGGTTTATGCATCAGAGCGTTCGACCTCCATCGACGTTTATGATTTGACCGGTTATGAAGGAAGCCTCCTTCAACAGGAACAGCACCGTGCCGGCCACATCGTCGTAGGCTGCGAGCCGACCCAGCGGGGTCTGCTGGACGTAGCTTCGCCGCTGGGCGTCGCTGAAGAAGTCCGGCCAATCAATAATCCCCGGGGCTACGGCGTTGACCTGCACCTGGGGAGCGAGGGCCTTGGCCCAGTTCTTGGTCAAGCTGGCCAGGGCAGCCTTGGATGCGCAATATCCAGCGTGCGAGGCAAAGGGCCTCTGGGCGGCGACATCGAGGATATTGATTATCTTTCCTGCCCCGCGAACTTTCATTTGCTTTCCCAGCGATTGGCTCAGGGCGGCCGGGCCAAAGACGTTGACCTCGAAGATCTGCTTCCAGACGGCGGCGTCGAATTCTTCCAATGGTGTGGGAACAAAGATAGCCGCATTGTTGATCAGGGCGTCGATGGGTCCGAGTTCGCTGCGGACTTTTTCGAGCATGATTTCGATCTGCTCAGGCTCACAGAGGTCGGCCTGGACGGCCAAAGACCTTCGAGAGAGCTGTTTTATTTGTTGGGCGGTTTGCTGGGCCTTCTCGGCCGAGTCCCTGTAGTGCAGAGCAATGTCCATGCCGGCCCCTGCCAGACGCTGGGCGATGGCCCGGCCCAGGCCTTGACCTGCTCCGGTAATCAGGGCTCGTTTATTTGCCAACTCCATGGAGCGGGCTCCCGGCGATTTGGCCCAAACGAAAGCTTGGCCCGGGCGAATTATCCGCGGGCCTCAGGGGAATATATCGGCCACTGAAGCAGTTAACAAGAGCAATTCCCTACTCCCAGGCGGGACCGGTGAGGTCCGATTTGGCCTGGTAATTGTCCCGGCCTGCGGTTGGGCTGCATCTAAAATTTGGATTAGGGGGTATTGAACGCCCGACCGATACGCCGTCTGCGGGAGAATATCTTTCGCCCATTTTTAGTCCGCATTCGGGCCCTAAAGCCCATCTTCCGGCGACGCTTGATCTTGGAAATCCGGCGGGGATAGTGCATATTCTATTGCTCCGGTCTATTGGGCTGCGAGTTCGGTTTATCCGATATAACTTCGCTGCAGGCTCGCCGGGAACCGCCCCCTAGCCTGACAGGCCTTGCGTAAACAACTCTTATACTAAAATATCCAGCCCAATGCAAGTGGCCTTTCCCGCCTGGCTCCGGGGCCGGTTTGACACAGCCGCAACAGCGACTGCTGCCCCGCTTAGCCCTTGCCCAAGGGCCGTAGAATTGGCTTTACCTCCGGGGTCCATTGGCATATCCTACCCCCAGCGTTTGAAGCCCCTATTTCGCCAAGGAGGATAGGACCTTGAAAAAGCTTTCCCGCATAATTGCGAGTATTGTAGTCCTGCTGATCCTGGCTGTGGTGCTTGTTGTGCTTTTGATTGATCCGATCGCCAAGAGTGGAGTGGAAAAGGGAGCCGCCTACGCCCTGGGTGTAGAGACCACTGTTGACAGTGTCGATGTGCGTCTGCTCGACGGGCAGGTGATCATGAAGCATTTGAACATAGCCAATCCGGAAGGATTCGACAGCCCACGTCTGGCTCATATGGGCCGATTTGACATCCAGCTCGATCCGGGAAGTCTTTTTTCCGATCCCGTGCAGATCAGAAAATTCGAACTCGATGGGCTGGAATTGCACATCGAGCAGAAACTTGGCGGCAGCAACGTCGCCAAGATCATAGACAATATCAAACGGCTGAGCAAAGACAAGGAGGCTAGCGAGGGACCAAGTAAAAAGGTGAATGTGGAGCTGGTTGTCATCAAGAACGTCCAGGCCCACTTTCACTTGCTGGCTGGGCCTGGCCTGACCGTCGAGGTTCCCAAGATCGAGCTTAGGGACCTAAGTTCGGAGGATTCCGGGGGGGTAGCCGGGCAGTTGGCCAGCCAGCTTTTCCCGGCGGTGCTCGCAGCGGTTTTCCAACAGGCCCAGGGCGTAGTACCTGCTGATTTTCTCAAGGAGCTTGACAGCCAGGTCCTGGATTTAGCCAACGAAGCGGCCCAGGAAGTGGAAAAGGCCCTGGAGAAGATCGGACTCGACGAGGCGGTCAAGGATGCCGGCAAGGGCCTTGAGAAGGGCCTGGGCGAACTGGGCGAAGGCCTATTCGGCCCCAAGAAAGAGCAGAGCGATACCGCGGAGTAATTATTCCTCTGCCAACTCTGTGTTGCTCAGCCGTGTGTAGCAGATCTGGGGCTAGGGGGCGCTATCGGCGGGGGGATTTGGATGTGCTTATTTCCCTTGACGGGCCCTAAGGGGCGGCCTATCATTGTCAAACATACGGCAGCTTCATCCGGCAGCTTCATCCGGTAATTTTCAAGCGAGGGACTCGCCTCGCCGACGGGCTCTTCGGAGGCGGCGGCCGCGAGTTTTCCTGGGCTGCCGGTGGAACATAGCAATCATAGTCAACGATAGGAGGTCCAAATGAGCCGAATCAAGATCGCAATCGTGGGAGTGGGAAATTGCACCAGTTCCCTGCTGCAGGGAATTCACTATTACCAGGACAAGAATGCCGAAGATGCCATCGGGCTGATGCATTGGGAAATCGGCGGATACAAGCCGGGGGACATCGAGGTGGTTGCGGCTTTCGATATCGACAGGCGGAAAGTCGGGTTGGACGTACATAAAGCAATCTTTTCCGAGCCCAACTGCACCATGGTTTTCTGTCCCGAGCTGCCTGAAAACGGTGTTAGTGTGCGGATGGGCAAAATCCTGGACGGTTTGTCCGAACACATGAAGGATTACGATGACAAGGAG
>DAOVKO010000241.1 GCA_030631725.1 Actinomycetes bacterium
ACACTACGATCCGATACTACTCTGCGAAGCAAGCTACGTAGCACGAGCTAACGCCAGGGTCTGCCTGGCTATCAGCAATTCCTCGTTGGTGGGTATCACCAGGATTTTCACATCACTGTCCGCAGCCGATATCTCACCCGCTTGGCCTTGTGCCAACGCCTCGTTCGCCCGGGCATCCAACCGTAATCCAAACTTTCGGAGATTCTCAACGGCCTGGCGACGAACGACGGCTGAGTTTTCGCCGATCCCCCCGGTAAAGACCAGCCCATCCACTTCACCCAGCAGGGCCATGTAAGCCCCGATGTACTTCTTGAGACGATGGACGAATATCTCCAGAGCCAGCCGAGCCCGCTCCTGCCCATCGGCGTCGGCCTGGACGATGTCCCGCATATCGTTACTCAGGCCAGAAATTCCCAGCAGACCCGAACGATGCTGGAGGGCTTCGTTAATTTGTTCCAGACTCATATCGCTGTTAGCCGCAAGATGAAAGACTATGGCCGGGTCCATATCTCCGCCGCGGGTGCCCATGACCAGACCTTCGGCGGGGGTCAGCCCCATACTGTGGTCGGCGCTCTTGCCTTTGCGGATAGCCGTGATGCTGCAGCCGTTGCCCAAGTGGGCCGTAATCAGGTTCAGTTCATTCAAACCCCGACCGAGCATCTCCGCGGCCCTTTCGGCTACGTATTGATGGCTCGTCCCGTGGAAACCATACCGCCGGATTCCGTATTGCTCATACCACTCGTAAGGCAGAGCATAGATAAAAGCTGCTCTCTTGAGCGTACTGTGAAAAGCCGTGTCGAACACCGCCACCTGCACCGCCGAGCCCAAGGCCGCCTGTGCTGCCGTAATCCCCGCCAGGTTCGGCCGATTATGCAGCGGGGCCAACTGGGCGCAGCTCTCGATAGCCTCCATAACTTTCCCGTCAATCCGCACGGCCCGGCTGAATTCCTCCCCGCCATGCACCACCCGATGCCCCACGGCCTTGATCTGTTCGATCCTCTCGATTACGCCGTAGTCCCGATGCACCAGGCTCTCCAGGATCAAGCCCAGCCCAGCCCGGTGATCCTTGGCCGAACAGCTCGGCTCCACGACAGTCTTCTTCGTCTGATGACAAAGACAAACCTGCTCCGTCCCCAGTCGCTCCAAAAGTCCCTTGGCCAGCACCGATTCGTCCGCCATCTCGAACAACTGATATTTTATCGAAGAGCTGCCGCAGTTAATTGTCAATATTTTCATCTCTGCTATGTAGCTCCACGGCTGGGGGGGCTGCTCTATCAGTCAGCGAATGGTCCGGCTCTGTTGGAGGGCCTGCTGGGCTTTGGCCATCTGGTGGGCACTTGGCGCCCGGCCCGTGCGGATCATCCCCGCAAAACAGTCGAACAGGTAGCTCGCGTCGTGGGGGCCCGGCGAGGCCTCCGGGTGATACTGCACTGCATATATCGGCCAACTGCGATGGGCAATTCCTTCCAAAGTGTTGTCATTCAGATTCAAATGAGTAATTTCCACCTCCTCGCGATTCAGCGACTCGATATCCACCGCGAAACCGTGATTCTGCGAGGTGATCTCCACTCGACCCGTGCCCACGTTCAGCACCGGATGATTGGCCCCACGATGACCGAATTTGAGCTTATAGGTCTTGCCTCCCAGGGCCAGCCCCAGCAATTGCATGCCCAGGCAAATCCCGAAGATCGGCATACCCGTCGGTATCAGTTCCCGCAGAGTCTCGATGGTATAGCTCACCGGCTCCGGATCGCCCGGACCGTTGGAGACGAACAGCCCGTCGGGCTTTAGTTTGCGGATTTGCTCGGCCGGCGTATCAGCCGCTACCACCGTTACCTCGAAGCCCGCCTCCACCAAGTTGCGCAGGATATTGCGTTTTATTCCGCAATCGATAGCTACCACCTTCAAACCCGTTGGTTCGCCTCGGCTGGCCATGGCAAACTTGCTTTCAAAGCCCTTTGTCCATCGACTCGAAGTCTTCCCCGACACCTCTCGAACCAGGTCCCGCCCTACCAGTCCCGGCGCCTCCCGGGCCATCCGGGACAGTTGACTGTCGTCCAGAATCTCGGTCGAGAGCACGGCGTTCATCACCCCTTGCTCTCGCAACTTTTTGGTCAGTGCCCGAGTGTCAATACCTTCCAGGCCGACAACCCCTGTGGCTTTGAGATAACCTTCCAGGCTCTGCTCGGCCCGGAAGTTGCTCACTCTGCTGGAAAGCTCCCGTACGATCAGCCCTTCCACGTAGGGCCTGTCCGACTCCACATCCTCAGCGTTTACCCCGTAGTTGCCGATCTGCGGATAGGTCATAGTCACCATCTGACCCGCATACGACGGGTCGGTCAAAATCTCCTGATAGCCGGCCATGGAAGTGTTGAATACCACTTCGGCACTGCGTGTGCCCTCTGCCCCGAAGGCCGTACCTGTGTACACCGTCCCATCCTCAAGGGCCAGTTTAGCCGGGCCTGATTTCATGCTAATTTCACCTCAACGCTTTTAGATCGTTCCTACTCTGCGAAGTACGCTACGAAGCACGAGCCAGCACGTCTGCGGCACATTTTCGGGCTGGTTGGGGGTGTTTTTGGATGACTGCTTTAGGCACTCTAACAAATCCTGACGTGAGCCGCGTTGCAAGACAAATCGGATGGATGCAAGAAAGAACGACGGCGGCATACCTGGATGGTATGCTTAGGAGTTCTGACGCGGCAGACGCCGATTTTGCTTGCAACCCGAAGGGACGCTGTCTTTTTGTCCGCCGCCGGCGTCGCTCGTCGTCAATGATGCTCCCTGCATCGTATCCTCC
>DAOVKO010000100.1 GCA_030631725.1 Actinomycetes bacterium
CGACGCCTACCACGGCATAGTCTTCACCGAAGCTCTCAAACCCGTCGGAAATATCGCCTATGTCGTCCACATCCGCACCCACCTGCTCCGCGATATGGGCGGCTGCATGAGCCCCTTCGCCGCGTTCCTCTTCCTGATCGGCCTGGAGACGCTCCATCTGCGCATGCCCCGGCACTGCCAAAACGCTCAAGCCGTGGCTGAATGGTTGGCCGAGCACCGGGCCGTACAGTGGGTGAATTACCCCGGACTGAAGGACCATCCCCATCATGCTAGCGCCAAAAAATATCTGCCCGACGGGGCCGGGGCCATCATCGGCTTCGGCATCCGTGGCGGCAAAGAAGCCGGCATCAAATTCATCAACAACGTCAAGCTCGCTTCCCACTTGGCCAACATCGGTGACGCCAAAACCTTGGTCATTCACCCAGCCTCAACCACGCATCAGCAACTCAGTCCCGAAGAGCAGGCCGCCACCGGCGTAACCGACGAGTACATCCGCCTGAGCATTGGCATAGAGGATATCGAAGACATCAAGGCCGACCTGGACCAAGCCCTCAAAACCGCTGTCAACAGATAGACCCCACGCACTCTGCCAAGGAGCCCCTGCTATGGAACTCTTCGAAGCCCTCGCCAAGCGTTACAGTTGCCGCGATCTAAAACGCGTGGAGATTCCCCGCGGCGACCTGGAGAAGATTCTCGATGCCGGCCGACGGGCTGCTTCGGGCAAAAACATTCAGCCGTTTAGCTTCCTGGTTCTCACCGATGCCAAGGACATCGAGAAGATCGCCACCGCCCAAGCCTTCATCGCCAAGGCCTCAGCCATCATCGCCATCGTAGCCGACCCTGAAAAATCCCCCTATTGGCTCGAAGATATCTCCGCCGCCGCCCAGAATATGCTCCTGGCTATCACCGCCTTGGGCTACGGCTGTACCTGGGTCGAGGGAACCACCCTGCCAAAAGAGCCCGAATTCAAGGACTACCTGGGCATTCCCCAGCACCTTCGCCTGATGATCTTTCTGCCCATCGGTCAGCCCACCGGCCCCGGCAGCCAAAAGCAAAAAAAATCCATATCCACCATGGTCCACTGGCAAAAATGGTAGCCGATTTTACTGGCTTGATCTGCCATTTCCACGATAATAAAGCTGTGGGCATCTGAATATCTGCGCAGCAAGCTGCTCAGAATCATCGCTCTAGCGAGCTTTGTTATACGCCTCAAGCCGGAGCCGGATGTTTCTACGGCCTCGGTACTTATCTAGAACGGAGTTTATACATGGCCATGGAATTATTGCAGAAGATTCGTGACGCCGAGGCCCGTGCCGAGCAGACCATCGCCGAAACCCGCCAACAGGCCGCCGAGAAAATCGCCCAAGCACACAAGCTCATAGCTGAGAAGCTCGAGAAGTTCCGCAAAAGCCGTTCCGGGCGGATCACCGAAGCCGTCGAGCAGGCCAAAGGCCAAGCCCAGCAACTGGCCGAGCAAATCAGCCAAGACGGCAAAAAGTCCGCCAAGCAAATGCTTCAAACATCGCAAAAGCACATCGCCGCGGCTGTAGACCTCATTGTCCGGAATATTCGTGGGTTATAATGCCTATAGCCGCCCTGCAGAAAATCCTGATTGTTGCCCACAAATCCCAGCAGTCGGTCTTACTTGATCGCCTGCAGAGCGAAGGCTTTGTCCACGTCTGCCCTGCCGAGCAATCCCCGCTCCAGCAGGACTTTGCCGACTTGCCCCAGGTGCAGGTCGCTCAGAGTCGCTCCGAGCTTCTGCGCTCGCGCCTGGTTGAGTGCATCAACTTTCTTCAACCGCACGCCCCGCGTCCAGCCAGCCTGCGGGAGAGGCTCGCCCCGCGCCCAGTCCTGCCTGCCGAGAAATACGAGCAAACCGTCCGTCAGAGCAACGCCGATGAGTTGCTGCGCGACGCTCAACAACTCCGCGAGCGCCTGGCAAAGATCGACACTCAGGCCGACAAGCTCGCCCAGCGCCTCGGGGTGCTCGAACCCTGGCAGGGCCTGGATGCCCCCGTCGAAGGCCTGGCCCCCTCGCAACGCTCGGTGATCCTGGCCGGGATGATCCCCGACAATCGCGACTGGGATGAGCTCAAAGCCGAATTGGCTGAGGCCGGCGTGGCCATTGACACCGTCAACCGGACTCAGGACCTGCACTACTGTATTCTGGCCTACGCCCAATCCGCCGCCGAGCCGGCCCGTCATGCCATCCACAAGATCGACTTCGAGCCCGCCAGTTTCGAAGGACTCACCGGCAAACCCGCCGAGATCATCGCCGCCAGCAGGAAAGAACTGCTCCAGCTCAACGAGCAGCGCCAAGAGATTCTCGAGCGGGTCAGCCGACTGGCCAAGCGGGTGGAAACCTTCGGCATCCTTCACGACCATTTCCAGAACCTGGCCAACCGCGACCAAATCATCGCCCAGGCCCTGGCCACCCCCTCCAGTTGCTTCCTGGAAGGTTGGATTCACAGCGGAGATTGGTCAAAGCTCGAATCTGTCGTTAGCCAATTCTCCGCCTGCATGGTCGAAAAAATCGACCCTGCCCCGGACGAAACCGCCCCCATCGCCTTACAGAACATCAAGCCGTTCAGGCCCTTCGAAGTAATCACCAGCCTCTACGGCATGCCCGGCAAAAAGGACCTCGACCCCACACCGTATCTGGCACCGTTCTTCGCCGTCTTCTTCGGACTCTGCCTCACCGACGCCGGCTACGGACTTGTCCTCCTGATCGGCTCACTAATAGGCATCAAACTCCTCGGCCGAGGCGCCGCCAAACTGCTGGGCATCCTGGCTATCGGCGGAGCAATGGCCGTTATCCTCGGGGCCATAACCAACGGCTACTTCGGCGACGCCCCCGATAAACTCGGTTGGCCCTGGCTCATCGCCACGCGCGATTACCTTATACAATTTGGCTTTAACCCATCCAAATCACCCATGATCTTTTTCGCAGTGGCCGTTATTCTAGGTTACATCCAAATCATGGTGGGCCTGTTTGTCGGTTTGATACACAATCTCCGCCGGAAAGACTTCGTCGTTGCCTTCTGTGACCACCTAACCTGGCTACTGCTGCTCAACAGCATTGCCGTGATCGCCTTGGCCAAATTTGGTAAGTTGCCAAGCTGGCCCGTGCCTATCTGTCTTGTCTTAATCTCGGCTGCAGGCATCACCATCGTCTTAGGCTCCCATCGGGAGGGCAGCCGCGGCGAGCGACTGGGTATCGGATTATTCAATCTGTTCAGTACCACTTTTTATCTGGGTGACATCCTCAGCTACCTGCGGCTAATGGGTTTGGGCTTGGTTACTGGTGGTATCGCCTTGGCCGTGAACCTTATCGCCAAACTTGCCTGGGAAATGCCCATCGTAGGAATTATTTTGGCCCCGGTCGTTTTGATCGGCGGCCACTTGGTCAATCTACTACTTTCGACATTGAGTGCTTTTGTTCATACTCTCCGTTTGCAGTATGTAGAGTTTTTCCCAAAATTTTTCACCGGCGGCGGAGTAGAATTCCGCCCGTTTAGCCGAGTGTGGAAATACACAAAAATGGAATCCTAGTTACACACGCAAAAAGAAAGTGAGGTCTCAAATGGACGTAGGTTTAGCATTAGCCATATTGGGCGCAGCCTTGGCTGCCTTGGTCGCCGGGATTGGCTCAGCCATCGGTATCGGCATTGCCGGAAAAACCGCTGCGGGTGTCTTGAGTGAAAACCCCGATAGATATGGACATATGTTCCTATTGGTAGTCTTGCCCGGAACGCAGGGAATTTATGGCTTTGTCGGAGCTCTTATGATTATGGGAAAAATCGGTCTTATGGCCGGAAATATCCCAGCCATAACGATGGCACAAGGATTGCAGCTTCTCTGTGCGGCATTGCCGGTAGGCTTAGCCGGACTAATCTCAGCTATTCACCAGGGTAAGGTCTGCGCCGCTGGGGCCTTGATGACCGCCAAGCGCCCCGAGCTAGCCTTTAAGGCCGGTGTCGTCTACGCCGTCATGGTTGAAATGTATGCGCTGCTGGGGTTTCTGGCTACTTTCTTATTAGTCAACGGCATTGTCATTAAGCTTCCGTCCGTCTAGAGCCAAGCCAGGATGTCCAGCTCGCCGGTGTAAGGATTACAAAGTATGTTCGCCTGTCCAACCCTAGTCTTGGAAAAGTAGTTATGAATACAACAGCGGTATCAAGCAAGATTCTGGCCGAAGCTGACGAGCAGGCCCAGGAAATTCTGGCCGAGGCCGAAAAACAGGTCCAGCAACTCCAGGACCAGGCCCAGAAAGAACTCGACGCCTTGGACAAGCAGATCCAGGCCGATGTCGACCAGGCGGCCCAGCAGGAGCAGCACCGAATCTTAGCCGCCGCTCGCCAGGCCGTCACCGCCGAGTTGCTCCAGGCCAAGCACCAGGTCCTCGATGAGGTCTTCACCGCCGCCAAAAAATCCCTGAGCGACATGCCGCCTGACGAATACCGCCAATTCCTCGTCGACCTGCTAAAACAGGCTGTCTCTACCGGCAACGAAGCCGTCGTGGCCGCCGAGGGTGAAAAACACCTCGACCAGAAACTCCTGGACCAGGCCAAGCAGCAGTCGGACAAAACCGCTTCGCTCCAGTTGTCCCAGGACAAGATCCCCGGCTCGGGCGGTTTCCTTTTGGCCGCAGGTAAAATCAGCACAAGGGTAACCTGGGAAGTCCTGCTCGAACAGGCCCGCCGCGAGTTTGAGCCCGAACTTACCAAAATGCTCTTCCCAGCTTCTTCCCAGGCATCGCAGCAATAAGGTAGTACATTATGGCAGCCCTTTGGACAGGCGAATTTCGTGAAGATTGGCGCTACGCCTTTGCCATAGGCGCCCTCCGCGTGCTCCAGACTCGTCTGCTGGAGAGTTCCCGCCTGAACGACCTGGCCAACAGCATCAGTCTCGACGAAATGGTCGCCCGCCTGGCCGGCACAGCCTACGCCCCTGGCACCGAGGGCAGCGCTGTGTCCGAACAGATCGAAGCCCGCCTGAAACACCTCCGCTGGGCGGCCTATGAGCTGATCATCCCCATGTGTCTGGACGAGGCCCTCAAACGCTTCCTCCAGGGGCCCGAAGACTTCCGCAATCTGAAGATTCTCCTTCGCCGCACACTCATCGAAAACTCCCCCGAACTGCCGCTCAGCGATTTGGGTTTCATCAAGCCGGATCAACTGCAGCAAGATTTCGAAGCTGAAAAGTACGATTCCTTCGAGCCCGCCATGGCCCAGACCATCCAAGACGCTATCGTCGCTTACTACGACGACAAGAACCCCCGCAATATAGATTTCGCCGTTGACCGCGGAGCAATCATGTACCGCAGGACTTTGGCCGGCGAACTGAAAAACGAATACCTCCTGGGCCTCTGTGCGTTACTCGGGGACCTGGGAAACATCCGCAGCATGGCTCGGCTCAAATGGCTCGAAGAAGATTCCAAGCTGCTGGGGCGGGCCTTTCTGCCCGGCGGCTCGATTGAACTCTCCCGGCTGCAAGGGGCCCTGGCTGGGTCCTGGGAAGCAATCTCGGCAATGTTCTTCGCCACGCCCTACGCCCAGCTCATCGAGCATGGCTTGGGCAGCCTCGTAGCCGACGATTCCTTTCTCCATTTGGAGAGGTACTGTGACGATTATCTCACCGAATATCTAAAAGCCACCAATCAGGTCGTAGCAGGCCCAGAGCCGCTGGTCGCTTATCTGCTCGGAGTCGAGCAGGAGATTCGCTCCATCCGCCTGATCTTTTCTGCCAAGCAGGCCAACCTGCCCGCAGATTCTATACGTGACCGATTAGCCCTGACCTTCGCCACATGAAAAGAACGCTGTAGACCGGAGGCTATAGACCATAGGAAATCAAAAAGTATCTTCCTTCAGCCTACAGTCTACAGTCTTTGGCCTATTTGATTTCTAATTTTTGATATTTCTTATGAACGCCAGAATTGCAGCCCTTGGACCCAAAGATTTCGTCATGCCCTTCGGGGCTGTCGGCGCCGCCACTTTCCCCGTCGAGAACGACGCCCAGGCACGCGAACAGGCCCAGGCCATGCTAAAAGAAAACTTCGCCGTGATCCTGTTGCACGAGGCCCTGGCCCAGACCCTGGCTCCGGTCTTTGAAAAGCTCCAGGAGCAGCCCACCCCCTGCATCGTCGCTTTGCCCTTCATCGAGCCGAGCACCGGTCAAGCCATCCAGCAGCTCCGCATCGCCCTGAGGCGGGCCACCGGCACCGATATCTGGGACGCAGCAGCCCAATCGCCGCAGACAGACCAAAACAACCCAGACGCATCAGCGTCAACCAACACGGAGAGCAAGTAATGTCCGAGCAGTCCGACAAGCAAGGCCGAATCGTCCGCGTATCCGGACCCCTCGTCGTAGCAGAGAACATGTCCGGCACCAGAATGTACGACGTCGTCCGCGTCAGCGAACAGAAGCTCGTCGGCGAAATCATCGAGCTCAAAGGAGACCTCGCCTGGATCCAGGTCTATGAAGAAACCAGCGGCATCGGCCCCGGCGAAACCGTCTACCTCACCGGCAAACCCCTCAGCGTCGAACTGGGGCCCGGATTGATCGAAAGCATCTACGACGGCATCCAGAGACCGCTGGACGAACTCTACGAAGCCGGCGGAGACTACATCGGCCGCGGGGCCAGCCTGCCCGGTCTTGACCGCGAGAAAAAGTGGAAATTCGAATTAGCCGAAAACCTCCCCGACCAGGTCGGCCCCGGACAGATACTCGGTGAAGTCCAGGAAACCGTCTCCCTTCTACACAAGATCATGGTCCCGCCCGGTGTAAGCGGAAAACTCAGCAACCTAAAGGCCGGCGAATACACCGTAACCGACACCATCGGCCAAGTCGAAACCGCCGACGGTCCCGTCGACCTGCGCCTCATGCAGACCTGGCCGGTCCGCCAGCCGCGACCATATTCCAAAAGGCTCTCGCCCCGCGAACCGCTGCTCACCGGCCAACGGGTCATCGACATGCTTTTCCCCATCACCAAGGGCGGGACCGCCTGTGTGCCCGGCCCGTTCGGCTCGGGAAAAACCGTCGTCCAACATCAGCTTGCCAAATGGGTCGACACCGAAGTCGTCGTCTACGTCGGCTGCGGCGAGCGGGGCAACGAAATGACCGACGTGCTCATGGAGTTCCCCGAGCTGAAGGACCCCCGCTCCGGTGAGCCCTTGATGAAACGTTCGGTGCTCATCGCCAACACTTCCAACATGCCCGTGGCCGCCCGCGAGGCTTCCGTATATACCGGCATCACCATTGCCGAATATTTCCGCGACATGGGCTACACTGTGGCCCTGATGGCCGGCTCCACCAGCCGATGGGCCGAGGGCATGCGCGAATCCTCCTCCCGCCTGGAGGAGATGCCCG